>NZ_DASRTS010000037.1:0-153093 GCF_035655815.1 Lysobacter sp. | reverse complement strand
GCCCTGGCAGCCGCCCGGGTGGAGCAGCGCGGTATCGACGGGCGATGCATGGACGCAGGACTTCCGCCTGGGCGTGCCGGATCACCGGCAGGTGCCGTTCGACGTGTGGCGACGGCTACTCGCGCGCGCGTTCCACCCGCGGCATGGCGCGGCATTCGGGTACCAGCCGCCGCACGGTCGCCCGCGCCTGCGCGAGGCGATCGCCGGGCACGTGTCGTTCGCACGCGCGGTGGCCGTGCGCGCGCAGGACGTGATCGTCACCGCCGGCGCACGCCAGGCCTTCGACCTGCTGGCGCGGCTGCTCGTCACGCCCGGACGCACCACGGTGGCAGTGGAGGACCCCGGTTATCCGACGGTGCGCGACGCCTTCACCCATGCGGGCGCGCAGGTTGTGTCCGTCCCCGTTGACGATGAAGGCCTGCGCGTGGACCTGCTGCCGGACGACGCGCGCATCGTGTACGTGACGCCGTCGCACCAGTATCCAACCGGCGTGCCGATGTCGATGGCGAGACGACAGGCGCTGCTCGCCTTCGCGCGGGAGCGCGACGCGCTGGTGATCGAAGACGACTACGACGGCGAGTTCCGCTACGGCGCGCGCCCGCTGGACGCCTTGCAGACGCTGGACCGCGACGGCCGCGTGGTCTACGTCGGCACGTTCTCCAAGAGCCTGTTTCCGTCGCTGCGCATCGGCTATGTGGTGGCACCGGCCTGGCTGCAGGGCGCTCTCGCCGCGGCGAGGGAAAGTGCGGACACCTGCGGCAATGCGCAGTTGCAGGACGCGCTGGCCGATTTCATTCTCGAAGGCCACCTGGCGCGTCACGTCCGCCGCATGCGCCGCGTGTACGCGGCGCGCCGTGACGTCGTGCTGCAGGCACTCGATGGCCCGCTGTCGCACTGGCTGGCGCCCATTCCCTCCGAAGCCGGCATCCATCTGGCGGCGAGGTTCCGCGAGGCGAACGCGGCGGAGGCCCTCATGCCCCTGCTGCGCACGCATTTGCCGGGGGCGCAGTCGCTGCGTGCCTTCCGTCAATGCGACGAGACGGGAGATGGCGTGGTGCTGGGCATCGGGTGCATCGATGAAGGGGAGGCGCGCACGCGGTTGCTGGGGCTTGCGAACTCGCTGCGGTGATTTGGCTGATGCAGCACATGGCTGTTAGTTGCTGCAGAGGCTGCCGTCGTGATGACGGTTGAGATTGCTGTTGCTGTTGTTGAACAGCCAACCACACTGCTAGCCCCGGAGGGCAGCGCACAGGACGTGCGCTGCTGACCGCGGAGGCAGGGATGCCGACTCGCGAAGGCACCAACTCCCTCTCCGGTCGTGGGATTGCTTCGTCGGGGAAGACCCTTTCTTTTGGTTACGTTTGACCGAAGGGAATCCAGTCGGACTTTGGGTCAGCAAAGAAAAGTGACCCGGCCGGCTTTAGACGGACGGAAGCTTTGGCTGTCGCTGTTCGAGCGCACCGGGAAAGCGTGAAAAGTCCATGAATCCCCGCCTTCGCGGGGATGACGAGCAACAACAACGGCAACTGATCGGCCACCTGCAATCTGACGGTGAAGCGTGAAAAGTCCTTGGATCCCCACCTTCGTGGGGACGACGAGCAAGAGCAACGGGCTCACGAGCGAGAGCATCGGCGGACGAGCGCTAGCATCGCAAAGACGAACAACGGCAACCCGGATCCCGACTTGCGCCGGCATATCAGGCGCAGAGGGCGGGCCTCAGCCCACCTCCATCACCGCCCCCAGGTACCTGTCGAACGACGCATCCACCGCCTTGCGCCCGCCACCGAGGATGTTCCGCTTCCACGTGTATCCGTACACATCCTCGAACTCCAGGCCACGCAAGCGCTCCCGCATCGTGCGCACGTCGCGCGTCTTCATCGGAATGTAGTTGGGGTAGCTGTACATGAAGGTCACGTGCCGGCGGTCGAACACCACCTGCAGCGCGTCGCCGGGGAACAGCGCACCGCCCTCGTGCGGGCCGCGTTTCCAGTGCAGCGCGGTGCTGCCATCGAAATGGCCGCCGACGTTGATCAGCGTGACGTCGTCCGAGAGTGACAGACGCTCGCCGCTCCAGAACTCGATGCGGTCCGAAGGATGCTGCACCCATTCGCGGTCCGTCTCGTGCAGCAGGATCGGCACGCCGCCCAGCGCTTCGCTCCACTCCACCATGGACGTGTAGAAGTGCGGGTGCGAGATGACGATGCGGTCCACGCCGCCGCGCGCGCGCAGCGCGACGACCGCTTCGTCGGTGACCAGGCTCACGCATTCCCACAGCAGGTTGCCGGCATCGGTGGGCAGCAACAGAGCGCGTTGCGGAATCGCGAAGTCGGTGGGAAGGCCGATGCCGAGCAGGCCGGCGTCTTCCTCGATGCGCAGACGGTAACGCTGCGCGAGTTGCTCGTGCGTGGTCCAGGTCTGGCCGTTCCAGCCGACGTACTGGCGCTCGTCCTCGCACACCGGGCAGCGTTCCGGGGGCGTCGCGGAAGGCGCGTACTGCGTGCCGCAGGTCTCGCAGATGAAGCAGGGCATGGTCGTGCTCCGGTGAGGCAGCTGTGCCTCGTGCACGATCAGGCTAGGAAGACGTCCTGCGTCGTCGCGGACCAGTTACGGCGAATTCCGGGGAACCAGTCGGCCTACTGCGGCGGCGCCAGCAGTTCCTGCGCGTCCAGGAAGCCGTCGCGGTTGCGGTCCTGGCGGGCGAAGCGCTCGGCGAGCGTCTGTCGATGTTCGGCCAGCGCGACCGGCTTGCCACGGCCGCCCGGCAGTTCCTCCGGCGCGAGTGTGCCGTCGCCGTTCGCATCCATGCGGGTGAAGGCGTAGCTGAGCCAGTCTTGGTATTCGGCCAGCGATACGCGGCCGTCGCGGTCGGCATCCATGCGCGTCAGGTAGTCGCTGCTGGCTTCGACGGGGCCAGCAACGGACGGCGATGGCTCGACCGGCACCGCTGCGGGTGCGCGGTTCAATGTCATCGGCACGCGCTGCGCGCTGGCGTCCGCCGCGCATGCGAGGGCGATGCAAAACAGGAAGCCCGCGCGTCGCCGTGCGGGCTTCCCGGGTGTGCGATCCATCGCGACGAGGACCATCAGGCGCGGATCATCCGGCCGTGCGTGCCGGCGCCAGCGCGTAGCCCTTCAGGCGCGCGGAGAATGCCTGCAGCGCCTGGATGCCGCTGGCTTCGGCTTCCACGCACCACGCGTGCAGCTTCTGCAGCGTGGCCTGCGCGTCATGCGAGCGGTCGTCCAGCACGTGCGCAAGGCGCTGGCGGAAATCGGCCAGCGTCGCCATCTTCGGCCGTTCGGCCAGCCATGCCTGCAGCTTGGCGCGCTTGTCCTCGTCCAGCCAGCGGCCGCCGTCGGCCAGGCCGTGGCGCATCTTGCGCGGCAGCTTGAACTTCGCCTCGCGCAGGGCCGGCAGCGTGACGCTGCGGTAGTAGTCGGTCATCGCTTGGAAGCGGATCGCGAGCAGCGCCTTCAGCGTCTCGCCGTCCGGCATGGCGATGTTGGGGCGCACGTCCAGCGTCGGCGCCACGCGCAGCACCTTGGCCAGCTTCACCTTTTCCAGCAGCTTGATCGCGCTCCAGCCGATATCGAATTCCCACTTGCGCAGCGCGAACTTCGCCGACGACGGGAAGGCATGGTGGTTGTTGTGCAGTTCCTCGCCGCCGATCCAGAAGCCCCACGGCGTGAGGTTGGTGGCCGTGTCGGTGGTCTCGAAGTTGCGGTAGCCCCACCAGTGGCCCAGGCCGTTGACGATGCCGGCGGCCCAGAACGGAATCCACAGCATCTGAACCGCCCACACCGCCACGCCGGCGAAGCCGAACAGCGCGAAGCTGATGAACAGCAGCAGCGTCGGTCCCATCGTCGCGTGCGGCGTGTACAGGTGGCGCTCGATCCAGTCGTCCGGGCAGCCCTTGCCGTACTTCTCGATGTCCTCGCGCTGCGTGCGCGCATCGCGGTACAGCTCGACGCCGCGCCACATCACCGTGTCGATGCCCTTGAACTGCGGGCTGTGCGGGTCTTCCTCGGTCTCGCACTTGGCGTGGTGCTTGCGATGGATCGCCGCCCACTCCTTGGTGATCATCGAGGTGGTCAGCCACGACCAGAAGCGGAAGAAGTGCGCCAGCACCGGATGGAAGTCGACGGCGCGATGCGCCTGCGAGCGGTGCAAGTACAGCGTGACCGAGAAGATCGTCAGCTGCGTGACCACCAGCAGATAGATCAGCAGTTCGCCCCAGCTGGCCTGCAGCAGGCCACCGGCGAGGAAATCGATCAGGGACAGGGACATCGCGGAAACTCCGTGGAACGCGCGGGAAGCCGGCCGGACACGGCCTTGGGCATCATGCCAGTGGACGCCCTCCGTTCGCGCCGGTATGGGCTCTGAACCGTGATGGGGTCGTTCAGTCGCCGCCGCAAGCAAGGCGCGGCGCGACGTTCATGCAATGCGTGAAGACGCACGGCCGATCGCGTGTGAAGACACGCCGCGACGCGGTCAACCGCGTGCCGCCGCCGTGAGACGCCGACGGCGCCGTTCCAGCGCGGGCTTGGCGTATCGGCGCAGTGCGATGCGGTCCTCTTCGCTGAATGGGGAGTCGCGACCGCAGTAATCGAGCAGCAAAGTCAGGTCCTGTGCGCGTCCCAGGCGTTCGGCGATGCGCTTGTCGGCGGCATCGGCCGCGGCCTTCACGTCGACGCCGATCGCCTCGAGCGCCCGACGCTGATGGGTTGCGCGGCGCGCGCGACGCCGCCAGCGGTGCCAGTCTTCGTCGCGGTCGCGCTGCGCGGCACGTTCGCGCGCCTGATGCGTAAGGGCATCGCCGTCGGCCAGCGCCATGCGCAGCGCGGACGGCGTCAGCCGCGACCATTGCAGCGCGGGCAGCGCGGCATGCATCACGTCGAGCAAGGCACGTCGTGACGCCAGACCCGGATCGAGCAACACCGCATTGGTAGTGCACGCGTTGCGGACGGCGATGGCCGCGTCCAATACGCGCTCCAGTGGCGTGTGCACCGATGCCTTGTGCTTGCCGGCGAGCAGCCGTTGCAGCGTTTCCACCAGCGCCTGCGCGTCGCGCAGCTGCGACAGGCCGGTGTTGAGGGCGCGCAGTTCGCGGTCGATGAGGCCCGCCCCCGGACCGAGGATGCCGTCGCCCATCCGCAATACTGCGCGCGTGCGCCGGATCGCCTTGCGCGCCTGGTGCACGCCTTCATGGACTGCTTGCGCATCCTCCGTGGAGGCCAGGGCCAGCCGTGCGGCGTCGAGTTCGGACAGCGCGTAGTCGCGAAGTGCTTCACCGATGTTTTCCGGCTGCATGCGCCTACGCGACCCACGTGAAGGCCGCGCGGACGCTGACCGTGAACGGCCGGCCCGACCGGAAACGGGGCCGCGGGAGGCATGCATGGCACCGGATAGTACGCTTGCCGCATGCCCGAGCTACCCGAAGTCGAAACCACCCGCCGCGGCCTGGCGCCGCATGTCGAAGGCCGCCGCGTCGCCGGCGTGACGCTGCGCCGTCCCAATCTGCGCTGGCCGATTCCGCCGGAGATCACCGAGCTGCTGCCCGGCCAGCGCATCGACGCGGTACGCCGGCGCGCCAAGTACCTGCTGCTGGACACCGCGGCCGGCAGCGCGCTGCTGCACCTGGGGATGTCCGGCAGCCTGCGCGTGCTGCCCGGCGACACGCCGCTGCGCGCGCACGACCACGTCGACATCGCGCTCGACGAGGGCCGGGGCCCGCCGGGACGCGTGCTGCGCTTCAACGATCCGCGCCGTTTCGGCTGCCTGCTGTGGCAGCCGCCGGGCGAGACCCACGAACTGCTGGCGGACCTCGGCCCGGAGCCGCTGTCGGAGGCCTTCGACGGCGATTACCTGTTCGCCATGAGCCGCGGTCGCAGCGCCCCCGTGAAGACCTTCCTGATGGACCAGCGGGTGGTGGTGGGCGTGGGCAACATCTATGCGGCCGAGGCCCTGTTTGCCGCGGGCATCTCGCCCCTGCGCGCGGCCGGCAAGGTCTCGCGGGAGCGCTATGCACGACTCGCCGAGGAGATCCGGAAGATCCTGCGCTACGCCATCGAGCGCGGCGGCACCACGTTGCGCGACTTCATCAGCCCGGACGGAGAACCTGGCTACTTCGAGCTGGAACTGTCCGCTTACGGCCGCGGCGGAGAACCGTGCCCGCGCTGCGGCCGGCCGCTGAAGCAGGCCTCGATCGGCCAACGCACCACGGTGTGGTGCGGGCACTGCCAGAAATAGCGGCTCCGGCCGGGCGCCGCTGGCTGCTTACGGCCGATCGTCGGAAAAAACTTAGCCGCCGGCGGGTCGCTTTCTGATGCGACTTTTTCGAGGTGACGGTCACGAAAAGCGCTATAGTCCCTCGCACTGCGCATGGGGGCCCCTATGGCCGAGACTGCAGATATCACCTTGCTGCTGGATGCCGCGCGTGATGGCGATCGCGGTGCGCTCGACCGCGTGCTGGCGACGCTCTACCAGGAGCTGCACACCATGGCCCGCCGCCAGTTGGCCGGCCAGCATGGCCAGACACTGGATGCCACCGCGCTGGTGCACGAGGCCTACCTCAAGCTGATCGGCCGCCGCGAGGCGCAGTTCGACGACCGCGCGCATTTCTTCGCCTATGCCGCCTCGGCCATGCGCAGCGTTGTGGTCGACTACGCGCGCCAACGTCTGGCGCAGAAGCGCGGCGGCGACCTGCATCGCGTCACGGAGCTTCCCGACGACGTCGAAGGCGGCCTGCGCCTGGACGAGGACACGCTGGGCCTCGACACCGCGCTGACCAAGCTGGCCGCGGTCGATCCGCGCCTGGCGCAGGTGGTGGAGCTGCGCTACTTCGCCGGCCTGTCCGAGCTGGAGATCGCCGCGCTGCTGGAGCGATCCGAGCGCAGCATCCGCCGCGACTGGCAGAAGGCGCGGTTGTTCCTGCTTGCCTCGTTGAAGGACGACTGAGGCCAGAGGCCAGAGAAAAATATTTCGGGTGTCGCGAAGGTTGCGATGCGTCGCTGTTCCCCGGGCCCCGGCCCCTGATCCCCGGCCCCTGAACGATGGATCCCGAGCGCTGGCAACGCATCTCTCCCCTGCTCGACGCGCTTTTCGAGCTGGAGCCTGACGCCCGCGCGCACCGGTTGGAAAAGCTGCGCGAGGAAGACCCGGCGCTCGCCGAGGAACTGCAGACGCTGATCACGCTGGAGGAGGGCCATGAGGACTTCCTGTCCGAGCCGCTGATCGCGCCGATGGCCGGCCTGCGGACCGGCGCGGAGGTCGGGCCGTACCGGCTGGAACGTCTGCTCGGCGAAGGTGGCATGGGCCAGGTGTGGCTGGCCGCGCGCGCGGATGGCCTGTACCAGCGTCGCGTCGCACTGAAACTGCTGCGCCCGGGTCTCACCGACAGCAACCTGCGCATCCGCTTCTCACGCGAGCGGCAGATCCTGGCGCGGCTGGCGCATCCGCACATCGCGCGCCTGCTGGACGCCGGCATCAGCAGCGACGGCCTGCCGTACCTCGCGCTGGAATACGTCGAAGGCGAGCCGATCACCGACTATTGCCGCAACCACCAGCTGCCGCTGGAGCAGCGGCTGAAGATGTTCCAGCAGATCTGCGATGCGGTGAGCCATGCGCACGCCAACCTCATCGTGCATCGCGACCTCAAGCCATCGAACATCCTGGTGACGCCCAGCGGCGACGTGCGGCTGCTCGATTTCGGCATCGCCAAGCTGCTCGATTCCGAAGCGCCGATGATCGAGCAGACGCGCACCGGCGTGCGCGCCTTCACCCTGCACTACGCGGCACCGGAGCAGGTGCGTGGCGAACCCGTCACCACCATGACCGACGTGTACGCACTGGGCGTGGTGCTTTTCGAACTGCTCACCGACACCAAGCCATACCGCCTCAAACGGCAGACCGACGCGGAGTGGGAAGAAGCCATCCTCGCGGCCGATCCGCAGCGACCTTCCCACACCGTGCTGCGTCGTGCGGAAGACAGCGGCGCCGACGTGCACGCGCTGCGTCGCCATGCGCGCATGCTGGCCGGCGACCTCGACAACATCGTGCTCAAGACGCTGTCCAAGCGGCCCGAGCAACGCTATCCGTCGGTGGAGGCGCTTGCGCTCGACCTGAGCCGCTACGAGGCCGGCCGCCCCGTGCAGGCGCGTCCGCAGAGCGTGGGTTATCGCTTCGGCAAGTACCTGCGCCGGCATCGCTGGTCGCTCGGCACCGGCGCGCTGGTGGCCGTGGTGTTGAGCGCGGCGCTTGCAATCGTGGCGTGGCAGGCACGCGAGGCGGTGGCCGAGGCCGGTCGCGCGCAGGCGATGCAGGACTTCATGGTGGGCGTGTTCGAAAGTGCACGCGGCACGCCGGAAGGTCAGGCGCTGGACCTGCGCGGACTGCTGGACGGATCGCTCGAGCGCGGCAATCGCGAACTCGCGCGGCAGCCGCGCGCGCGCGCCGAACTGTACGGCGTGATCGCGCGCCTGCGCATCGGCCTGGGCGATTACCGCGAGGCATTGGGGCTGCTCAATCGTCAGGCCGCGGTGCTCGCCGGCACCGACGAGATTCCCGTCAGCCTGCAGCTGGAATCGTTGACCCAGCGCGGCCAGGTGCTGCGCCTGCTGGGCCAGCCGCGCGACTGCATCGTGCTGATGCAACCGGCGCTCGCCACCGCGCGGCGCGAACAGGCGCAGCTGCCTCCGCAGGTCAGCGAGTTCTACTCGCAACTCGGCCGCTGCCGCCGCGACAACGGCGAGATGCAGGGCGCGCGCCAGCTGTTCGAGCGCTCGCTCGCGCTGCGCCGCGATGATCGCGACGACGTCGGCACGGTCGAGAACCTGATCGACCTGGCCAATCTGCAGGCCGATGCAGGCCAGTCGGGCGCCGCGCTGCAGGGCTACGGCCGTGCACGCCAGCAACTGCGGCAGAAGGTCGGCGACCGCCATGCGCTGATGGTCGAAATCGGCTCGCGCGAAGCATCGTTGCGACAGGGCCTGGGCCAGACCGATGCAGCAGAGCGTGCCGCCGATGACGCGCACACGCTGGCGCTGGAGGTGTACGGCGCGCAACATCCGGCCACGCTGTCGCTGCGTCGGCAACTGGCGCTGCTGCACATCGAGCAGGGCCACTACGCGGCCGCGCAGGGCGAACTGGAAGAGGCGATCGCGTTGCAGCAGGTCCGCATTGCCGCCGGCGGCGATCCGCTCGAAATGCGACGCGCGACGCGCGAAGTGGGACGCCTGCAGCGACGCCTCGCCCAGGTTGCGTGGGAACGCGGCAACAACGCAACGGCGCATGCAGCGGCACAGCACGCCGTGACACTGGCACGCAAGCTGGGCGATCCCGCGGAACTGGCGGATGCATTGTTCGACCAGGCTCGCCTGCTGCACGCCACGGGGCGCGATCGCGCCGCCTCGAAGGCGGTGACCGAATCGCGCGAATTGCGCACCGGGCTCCTGGGCCCACGCCATCCGCTGATCGGCGACACGGACCGCCTGCTCGGCCAGATCGAAATCTCCCTTGGGCGAAAGGACCATGGCATGGCGCACCTGGCGCAGGCCGTCACCCTGACGCGTAACGGCTACGGAAGCACGCATCCCAACACGCGCGAGGCGGAACTCGCGCTGGCGCGGCAGCAGGCACTGGACGGCGACGATTCCGCGCTGACGCGGCTGGATGCACTGGCCGGTCTCTCGCCCACCGACCTCGACCTGCGCCGTACCTCCTGGCGCGCGCAGGCCTACTCCGCCCAGTTGCGCTGCCACGGCCCCGACCGCGACCCGGCCCTGGCGAAACTCGGCACGCTGCAGGAGCAACTGCGAACTGCACAACCCGATGGCGGCGCGATCACGCGCGAGGTGGCGGCGATCGTGCGGGGGTGTGGGTAGTTCGCGGGTTATGCCGCGCTGTTCGTGAGCACCCTCTACACGCCGCTGCCGGCGCGGCGCGCTCTTGCTCTTTGCTCGTCATCCCTACGAAGGCGGAGACCCAGGAACTTTTCACGCTCTGCCGGACGCCTCTCGGTTGCAACGTCTATCGCCGTCGCCTTTCATCCCGGCGAAAGGCGGGATCCACGTTGCCGTTGCTCTCGCTCGTCTGCCGTGGCCCTTACTCGTCTGCCGTGGCTCTTGCTCGTCATCCCCGCGAAGGCGGGGATCCAGGGACTTTTCACGCTTTTCCCGTGCGCTTGAACAACGAAGCCAAAGCTTCCGTCCGTCTAAAGCCGGCCGGGTCACTTTTCTTTGCTGCCCCAAAGAAAAGTAACCCAAAGAAAGGGTCTTCCCCGACAAAGCAATCCCACGACCGGGGACGGAGTCGGGGCCCCGCAAGTCGGCATCCGTGCCTCCTTGCTATGCGCCGCACATCCCTGTGCGGCGCCCTACGGGTCTAGGGACATGATTGGCTGTTCGACAGCAACAGCAACAGCAGCACCAGCCGTAGTAGCGCTCGCCTTGGTAAGGCGTGAAAAGTCCCTGGATCCCCGCCTTCGCGGGGATGACGAACAACAGCAACGACAGAACAAAAGCAACGGTGAAACTGGATCGCGGCTTTCGCCGGGATGACGGGCAAAACAAGGCGTGAGCGATCTGCAGCGGCGGAATGTGGCGATGCGTCGTCACCGGACGCCCCGCACGGTCAACCTAGCGGCAAACCCGGCTGCAGCGGCTCGATCTTCCCTTCCCCGCGCATCACCTTCTTGTATTCCGCCCGCGACACCGAGATGTACCGGTCGTTGCCGCCGATCTCGACCTGCGGCCCCTCGCGCACCGCGCGGCCCTGCTCGTCCACGCGCACCACCATCGTCGCCTTCTTGCCGGTGTGGCAGATGGTCTTGATCTCCTCGAGCTCGTCCGCCCACGCCAGCAGGTACTGGCTGCCCTCGAACAGCTCGCCGCGGAAGTCCGTGCGCAGGCCGTAGCACAGCACCGGGATGCGCAGCGCGTCGACGATCTCCGTTAGTTGCCATACCTGCGCCCTGGTCAGGAACTGCGCCTCGTCCACCAGCACGCAGTCGAGCTTGCCGTTGAACACGATGTCGCGCTTGACCATGGCCTCAAGGTCGTCCTCGCGGTCGAACGCCAGGCCCTCCGAGCGCAGGCCGATGCGCGAGGCCACCACGCCGGCGCCGGCGCGATCGTCCAGGCGCGGCGTCAGGATCGCCACGCGCATGCCACGCTCGCGGTAGTTGTGCGCCGACTGCAGCAGCGTCGTCGTCTTGCCGGCGTTCATCGCCGAGTAATAGAAATAGAGCTTTGCCATCCGCGCAGTTTACGGCGCGGGCGCCGCAGGCGGCGGTTCGATTCGGAAGCTGCCGGCGCTTTTATCCGTGCTGCGCGCGCAGGCGGACGGCCGCGGCCCATCGCTGCGCCATCGCCGGCGAGGTGAAGCACACCACCTCGTCCGTGACCGTGGTGACAGCCCGCTCCAGTAGCTGGATGTCGGCCTCATGCTGGCGCGCCACGTGCGGGTCCTCGAAGAAGATCGCGCGCTGGCAACGGTGCTCCAGCACCAGGTCGGCGATCTGCGCATCGCCGCCCATCGGGCCGCTCTCGTAACGATGCACCCATGGCTGGTGCTGCGGCCATCCGCGGCTCCAGGCCAGCTCGTTGAGGCGCTGCCCGGTGGTACCCGTCGCCACACGATGAGCGAAGCGGGCCAGTACGTCGAAGTGCTCCGCGGCATACGCCAGCATCTGCGGCTTCATCGCGTCGTGCGCGATCAGCGCAATGGTCTGGCGCTCCAGCGCGTGCAGGCCGTCGGCACCGGGATCCGCCGGGAGGCCGGCATGCACGCGCTCGGCCTCGATCCAGTCGCGCGCGCCGGCCATGGTGGAGATGAACGGTTTGCCGTGGATCACGCACTGGCGCTTCAGCGCGATGGCCTCCGGGAACACCGACGAGGGGTCGACCGGATCGATCAGGTAGATCGCGCCATCCAGCGTGCGCTCCGGGGTGCCCAGGCCAACGACCTCGGCGACCAGCTTCATCAGCCCGCCCTCGCGGCCGTACGGATACCGACGCAGGCCGGTATAGCCAGCGAGCATGCCCGCCGCAGCAATCGCGTCGAACGTGCGCCCAACGGTGTGCAGTTCCAGTCCCAGTTCGCGGATGCCCGGCTCGCAGGCACGCAGCCAGCGGAACAGCGCGGCGTTTTCACTGAGGTGGTGCAGGCGGTTGGCGGCCAGGCCCAGGCGCATGACGGATCCGGGTTGAATGCGAGCGCGCAGTCTATGCGCTCGCACGGATCCGTGTCGGTACGCTCAGGGCACGGGATCGGCCGGAGCGGTCGGCCCCACCTCGACGTTGCCATGACGCCAGATCGCGTCCTCGACCGCCCAGTAGCGGTCCGCGTCGAGCCGCCAGGCGGCGTACATCGGCGCGAGATCGAAGTTGCTCGGTCCCCCGAACATGTCGGCGCCCCCTGTGGGGCCGACGACCTGCAGGCGCCCGTCGAGGTAGCCGGTGCGGGTTCCGGTGATCTGCGTGCGTGCACGGGCGATGGCGCGCTCGAGCCGCGGCTTGGCGGCGACATCGCCGTACTCGGCATACAACGCCCGGCCTTCGCGCACGGCACGCTCGCGCTCGGCCTCGTCCAGTTCCAGCCACATCTTTTCGCGCAGGATGGCGAAAGTCGGATAGCTGCGTTCCGCGGCGAGGTCCGCCCAGGCATAGGCCAGGGCACGGTCGCGTGGGGTGCCGACGCCATGCCAGTACATCAGGCTGATGCGGTGCTGCGAATATTTGTCTGCATAACGCGCCGCCTTGCGGAAGTGGCGCAATGCATCCTCCCAGTCGCCCTGCGCGGCGCGGTCGCTGCCATGCAGGCGCCAGAGTTCGTTCGGATGCGTGCGCGCCAACCGTGTGCGCTCGTCGTAATCGCGTGCACCCATGCGGTCGGTTTCGGCGAGCACCGCCGTCTCCGCATCGGGCGCGGGCGATGGCTCAGCCGGCTGGCCGGACGTGGCGAGCATCAACGCAATCGTTGCCAGAAGTTCCATGCCGGTCTCCTCGCCTGCCGCGCCGAGCGGCTTTGTGCCGAAGCATACCGCTGCGAACGCAGCGTGCGCCGGCCATGCCTGTTCGACCGCCCGACGCGGCCTCGTCGCCGTTTCCCCTACGGAACACGCATCGAGCCGCCCATCCGATTGTTCACACCCGCACACTGAACGGGGTTGCGTGTCCGGCGATCGGTCCCACTCGGGCACAATACGCGGCCGCTCACTGGCCGCCTGCCCGCGAATGCACGGACTCAATCCTCCCCAACGCGCCGCCGTCCTGCACACAGACGGCCCCCTGCTGGTGCTCGCGGGTGCGGGCAGCGGCAAGACGCGCGTCATCGTCGAGAAGATCGCGCACCTGATCTCCTCCGGGCGCATGCCGGCGCGGCGCATCGCGGCCATCACCTTCACCAACAAGTCGGCCAAGGAAATGAAGGAGCGTGTCGCCAAGCGCATCAGGGGCGATGCGGCCGAGGGGCTGACCGTGTGCACCTTCCACGCACTGGGTCTGAAGTTCCTGCAGATCGACCACGCCAAGGCCGGCCTGCGCCGTGGCTTCTCGGTGTTCGACAGCGACGACAGTGCCGCGCAGATCAAGGACCTGATGCCGCCGGGCAGCAAGCCCGACGCGATCGACGACATGCGCAATCTCATTTCGCGCGCGAAGAACGCGAGCCTGTCGCCCGAGGAAGCGCTGGCTGTGGCCAAGAGCCCGCGCGAGATGGAAGCGGCGCTGATGTACCAGCGCTACCAGGCGCGGCTGTCCACGTTCAACGCGGTGGATTTCGACGACCTGATCCGCCTGCCGGTGCAGATCCTGGAGTCCGACGAGGACGTCCGCCTGGCTTGGCGTGAACGCATCGGCTACCTGCTGGTGGACGAATGCCAGGACACGAACGACGCGCAGTACCGCCTGCTCAAGGCACTAGCCGGCGAGAAGGGCCTGTTCACGTGCGTGGGCGACGACGACCAGTCCATCTATGCCTGGCGCGGCGCGAATCCGGACAACTTGCTCAATCTGGGCAAGGACTATCCCGCGCTGCAGATCATCAAGCTTGAGCAGAACTATCGCTGCTCCAACCGCGTGCTGCGCACCGCCAACGCACTGATCGCCCACAACCCGCACGAACATCCCAAGACGCTGTGGAGCGACCAGGCCGACGGCGAACGCATCCGCGTGTGGGAATGCCGCGACGCCGCGCACGAGGCGGAAAAGGTTGCGGCGGAAATCCACTTCCTCGCCGCGGCCAAGCAGGCACCGTGGAGCGATTTCTGCATCCTGTTCCGCGGCAATCACCAGAGCCGCGCGCTGGAGAAGGCGCTGCAGTTGCTGCGCGTGCCGTATCACTTGTCCGGCGGCACCGCGTTCCTGGAACGCGGTGAAGTGAAGGATGCCCTGTCGTGGCTGCGCCTGATCGCCAACCCCGACGACGATGCGGCGTTCCTGCGCGCGGTGCAGAACCCCAAGCGCGAAGTCGGCGCGACCACGCTTTCGAAGCTCGCCGAGATGGCGCAGCACATGCACATGCCGATGTCGCGCGCAGCCGAGCAGATCGGCGTGCTGAAGCAATTGCAGCCGCGCGCGGCCAATGCATTGGACGGTTTCGTCAACATCGTCCGCCATCTGCGCGGCGAAGCGTTCAAGATCAGCCCGGCGGAACTGGTGCGCGTGCTGGCCGAGAAGAGCGGCTTGCTCGCGTCCATCCGCGCGCAGTGCAAGGACGAGGCGAGTTTCCAGCGCCGCAAGGAGAACCTGGAAGAACTGTCGGACTGGTTCGACGGCGGCAAGGGTTCGGGCCCGGGCGAACTGGCCGCGCAGCTGGCGTTGCTGTCGCACGCGGACAAGGGCGAGGCGGGCAACCAGGTGCGACTGATGTCGCTGCATGCCGCCAAGGGTCTGGAGTTCCGATACGTCTTCATCGTCGGCATGGAAGACGGCACGCTGCCACACGAGATGGCGCTGGAGGAAGGCTCGCTGGAAGAAGAACGACGTCTGCTCTACGTTGGCATCACCCGCGCGAAGGAACAGCTGTGGCTGTCGTACTCGCGTGAGGCGTCGCGCTGGGGCGACAAGATGCGCCTGCAGCCCAGCCGCTTCTTCGACGAACTCCCGACGGCGGAGATCCAACGCGACGGCGCAGACCCGGTGGCCGACGCGGCACGCAAGCAGGAACGTGCGGCGGCGGGATTTGCGGCGATCAAGGCGTTGCTGGGCGAGGCGGACTGACGCCGCACTGCCGCGATCACTCGCTGGAGCCATGCCGCCGGCCGGACGTTTTCCGGCATTCGCACCGAGGCGGAGATCCACGCGTCCGAATCCATGCCGCCCTTCGAAATGCGTGCCGCAGTTGCGCGATGGATCCCCGCCTTCGCGGGGATGACGAGCAAGAGCGACGAGCTGGCGCAACGCAAATGGCGCTTTCGCAGAAATGACGAATTCGAAGCCAGACCAGCCGTGAAAACCGGTAAGGTTTCGCCGATGAACCTCCAGCGCATCCACCACGTCGCCATCATCGCGTCCGACTACGAGCGGTCGAAGCGGTTCTACACGCAGGTACTGGGGCTGCGCATCGTCGCAGAGGTGTACCGCGAAGCTCGCGATTCGTGGAAGCTGGATCTCGCGCTGCCGGATGGCACGCAGCTGGAGTTGTTCTCGTTCCCTTCGCCGCCGCCGCGGCCTTCGTATCCGGAGGCGTGCGGCCTGCGGCATCTCGCATTCGAAGTGGCCGATGTCGTGCAGTCCGCGGCGCAGCTGCAGGCGCAGGGCATCGACGTTGAGCCGGTGCGGGTGGACGAGTACACCGGACGGCGCTTCACTTTCTTCGCCGATCCCGACGGACTTCCGATCGAACTGTACGAGGCCACACCATGAGCACCATCCTGCGTGCAGCGCGCGAGGTCGACCACGCGCGCATCCTCGAACTCAACCTGGAATCCGAGGAGATGCTCAGCCCGCTGGATGCCGCGCGATTGCGCCAGCTGGATGCGCAGGCGGCATACCACCGCGTGGTGTGCGAGGACGATGACGTCGTCGCCTTCCTGCTCGCCTTCCGCGAAGGCGCTGCGTACGACAGTCCCAACTACCTGTGGTTCGCGCAGCGCTATCCGCGCTTTCTCTATATCGACCGTGTATGCGTCGCGCGTACGCACCAGGGCCACGGGCTGGGTGCGCAGCTGTACCGCGACCTGTTCGGGTTCGCGCGCGAGCACGGTTTCGATACCGTTGCCTGCGAGTTCTACACGCAGCCGCCCAACGAGGCCTCCCGCCGCTTCCACGCGGGCTTCGGTTTCCGGGAAGTCGGCACGCAGTGGGTCGCCGAGGGGCGCAAGCAGGTGTCGCTGCAGGTGTGGCAGGCCTCCGCGTAGAGCGAGCTTGCTCGCGAACCGCCTCGACGAGGGTCGCGAACGGGCCGCTCGGGCACTGCAGCCATCCCGACATCGGCGCGCCATCGCCCTCGGCTAAACTCGCCGATCCCTTGCCGCACCGGATCCGCGATGCAACACCGTTCCCTCGCCCTTTCCGTCCTCGCCTGCGTGCTTGCGCTGGGCGCCTGCCAGCGCGCGGATACGCTCGCGCCGCCCGACAAGGCGACACCCGCTGCCGCGACGCCTGCGGCACCGGCCAAACCCGCCGCCGTGGCCGACGACAACCTCAATGCGGTGTTGTGGGTGCAGGCCAGCGCCGAGTACCAGGCCGCCACGACCACCGTGTATCGCGCAGCCGCGGACAAGCTGGATGTGGCGCTGAAGGAAAAGAACTGGGACGCGCTGGTTACCGACGAGCGCGGCAACGCCGCCACCGGGCTGCCGCCGGCGGTGATCATGGATGTGGACGAGACCGTGCTGGACAACTCGCCGTACCAGGCGCGCCTGGTGCGCGGCGGCAAGGAGTACGACGACATCACCTGGGACGCCTGGGTGGCCGAGAAGAAGGCCAAGGCGGTGCCGGGTGTGGTCGAGTTCGCGAAGGCCGCGGCAGCCAGGGGCGTGACCATCGTGTACCTGTCCAACCGCGCGGTGCACCTGAAGGACGCGACCATCGCCAACCTCAAGGCGGTCGGCATGCCAGTGAAGGACGACAGCGTGTTCCTGGGCCTGGGCACCTTCGTCGAAGGCTGCGAGCAGAACGGCAGCGAGAAGAACTGCCGCCGTCGCCTGGCCGGCCAGCAGTACCGCGTGCTGATGCAGTTCGGCGATCAGCTCGGCGATTTCGTGCAGATCACCGCCAACACGCCCGAAGGCCGCGAGCAGCTGCTGGACGAATACGGCGACTGGTTCGGAGAGCGCTGGTGGATGCTGCCCAACCCCACCTACGGCAGCTGGGAGCCGGCGGTGTTCAACAACGACTGGGCGCAGCCACGCGAGGCCCGTCGTGAGGCCAAGCGCGCCGCGCTGGATGTCGCGCCCTGACCAGTTCGACCGGATCGCAATACAATCAATGATTTGCAAGAAGCTACTTAAAGTCTTGCATTAGGTTTGGCACGCGGGTAGTCTGCCCGGCATCCGGCGCGAGCCGGAGCCATGCCACAACTCGAAGTCCTCCGGCGCGAGCCGGCTTGAAGGAGGCCTACGGCCTCCTTTTTCTTCGCCGCGGTGCGCCCAACCGCAGCTCACTCGCCGATCGGCATCGGCAGCCATCCATCCTTCGCATCTCGGGCGCGACGGTTTCTTGACGAACAGGCACAGGCGACCGCGCCACGCATCCGACATGCGTGACGGCCGTTGCAGTTCCTTCACGTCGCGCGCGCTATCCCCTCAAGGAAGCTTCAGGCCAGCCGATGGAGCGAACAGGCGTACTACGCGCATAGCGCAAGGAAAGGCCATGAATCGAGTCAGAGCCACGGTGGGCGCCGTGCTCTGCGCACTGGTGGTTACGGCGAACGCACATGCGGCCGGCGGTCGCATCTCGTTCTCGGGCAGCGTGGTCACACCGACCTGCGCTCCCGCCGCGATCCAAACCCCTGCACAGAACGTGCCGCAGCACCTGCGTACACAGTGTCCGGGAACGTCGCTTCCCGCTTCCTACACCCTGCGGCTCGAGCCGGCGGCGGCACATGCCAGGTCGCAACTGGTGACCTATTACGCCGATTACGTCCAGGCGCGCGGCGGAGAACCGGTCTGGGTGGCCACGCAGACCTGGGACTGAAGAGATTTACGTCACGAACCGGCGCAGCTTTAGCTGCGTCCGATCAGTCGTAGGTCATCGTGAAGCTGGCGGTGCCGGTGACGGTTCCCGGTCCGATGGTGCTGCCGGTCCGGTAGTAACGGGCGCGGAACGGCAGCGACCACGCGCCGTTGAGCGAATTGCCGACCGGCTGCACGGTGTCGAAGGCCATCGGCACGTCCGCGTCGGTGGTTAGCTGGATGCCGACGCCGGGCGCCGCACCGGTCGCGGTGCCGGGCGCGATCACGCCGACGGCTCCGCTCTGCGGAGTGCTGGTGGCGAAGGCGATGCTCGTCCTCACGCCGGCCTGCGGGCAGGTCAGCTGGATGTTGAACCGCGTGGAGCCGGCGGTGGCGCCAATGCCGGGCAGCTGCGCCGCGGCGACGCTGGGCAGCGTCACGGTCATGTTCTTCGAACTGGTGTTGACCGTGCAGGTCACCGTGCTTACACGTGCGCCGCCGTTGAGGGTGAGCGAGGTGTCCATCGGGCCGCTGCTGGCCGTGGTGCCGTATTCGTACCACCAGAAGCGCAGCAGCTGCGCGCCGCTGAGCGTGCCCGGCGTGACCGGACCGGTCTTCACGAACTGGGCCGAGAACGTCTGGCTGCCGCTGGCGGTGCACACTCGCCCGAACCACGTGTTGGTGCATTCGCGCTCCAGCGGTCCAATCTCGAAACCGGGCTTCTGGTTCGGCCCGCAACGCAGGCACGCGCGTGCATGTACTTCGTCGGGGCCGCCGGTCAGGCGCACGCCGATGCCGGGGATGCTGGTGGCGAAGACGATCGCGCTGGCCTGCGGATCGGTCGCGTCCCGCGCGGCCATGACTTCGGCCTGCACGTAGAGGTTGTTGCCCGAGCTGTTGGTCGGCACGTCGGTGCAGGTGAACGCCATGGTCAGCTGCACCGGCGAGCCCAGCAAGGTGCCGACGGCCGCACCTGGCGGCACGGTGACGTTGCCCAGGGAGAGACTGCCCGACGAGTTCGTCCTGCACGTGGAGGCCGCCGCCAGCGCATGCGCCGGCCACAGTGCGACGATGAACGCCAGCCACAGAATCGGCCACCACGCTCGCAGCGCAGGCCTCTTGCGAGCAGTGGAAGCATTCGGGTGCAGGACGTCTGGAGTCATCGGAAGGCCCGGTCCATCACAGGCTGGCGGCGGCGAAGGTAACCGTCGGGGAGCAGCGCGCGTCCACGACGGGGTATGCGGTGGCGGCCTCGCCCTTGACCGGCTGCGGCGTCTGGTAGGTGAAGGTGCACTGCATCGGCTTGTCGGCGTCCTGCCAGGTCAGCGAGACCGTGCCTTCGTCGGCCGCGCCACGCAGCAGCAGCTTGCCGCCCTGGCCGACCGTGCCCAGCGCGCGGCCGCCCAGGTCGCTGACCTGCGCGCCGAACGGCACCGGGCGTCCGTCGTCCAGGCGCACGCGCAGCAGCAGCGCGCGGCCGTATTCGGTCTCGAACTTCAGCAGCGACACACCGCCGGCGCGCGGTGCGACGCGCGTGCTGGTGGAAGCCAGCTGCACGTCGAGCGGCAGGCCCTTGGGGTCCAGTTCCACCGTGTTGAGGTTGTACGGATTGAGGTACGGCACCAGCGCATGGCCGAAGCGGTTGATGCGCACGCCTGGCGCGTTGACCACGCGGGCGCCGGTGGCGTTGGGCGCGTCGATGATCGCGATGGTCTCGCCGGCCGGCTGGCCCATCGTCACGCCACCCGGATGCGCGACCACGGTGCCGGCGACGTTCAACGCCGCCTGCGAGTAGCCGTCGCCTTGCCCGTAGCTGGCGTTCACCGCCGCGAGGCTGCCGCGGTAGCCGGCGTTGACGCTGCCGGAGGTGCCCAGCTCGTCGCTGTGCGCGGCGCTCGCGCCGTAGGTGAACTGCGAGGCATCGCCGACCGCGCCGGCCAGGCTGGCCTGCAATTGCTGCTGGCCCTCGCTGTCGCGCACCACGCCGGCGTTGAGCATGGGCGCGCGCGGCGACTCGCCCAGCGGCACGCTGACGCTGGCGAAGAACTGGTTGGTGTAGCGGCCGTCGAAATCGCGCAGGCGGCTGGCCGACAGGTTGTAGTTGAGGCGGCGGAAGCTGTTGCTGTAACCGATCTGGAACTGCGTGTCGGTGCCTTCGCGCGTCCAGTAGTCGCGCGCGGACAGCGTGGCGTACAGGTTGCCGCCGCGTTCGCCCAGGCGCTGGCTCATGTTGAGGTCGAAGCGGTTGCGCTGGCGGTCGAGCGAGTCCAGGTACGACAGCACGCTGGCGTTGCGCGCGCTCTGCAGGGCGGCGCGCTGCTGCGGTGTCAGCACGCCGGTCTCGTCCAGGTCCGGAAAGATGTCGTCCAGCGAGCGCCCCAGCGCGAAGTCGCGCGCCGCCAGCGCCTCGCGCAGGCTGTAGTAGCCGCTGGTGGAGTAGCGGTACGACGCCAGGCTGAAGGACGTGCCGGCATTGGGCAGCATCTTGCTGTATGTGGCGCGCACGCTCTGGCCGCTGCTCGTCTCCTGGCCCGGCAGTTCGGTGCGCGCGACCGTCAGGTCCAGCGCGATCGCGCCGGCGCGCGTGTTGAGCGCCACGCCGCCGAGCGCCGCACCGTAACCCTTGCTGCCAAGCATGCCGCCGTAGCCGGTCACGGCATTGGTCAGGCCGCGCTGCAGCGTGGCCTGCACCAGCATCGGCTCGTCCTGCGCGTCGGTTTCGCGCACGGCGCCGACGGCGATGGAAAAGCGCGAACTGCCTGGACGCAGCTGCTGCGGCACGGCGGCGTAGGGCACGGAGAACTCGCGTACGCGTCCGTCGGCCTCGGTCACGGTGACCGAGAGATCGCCGCCGTAGCCGGTGGCGTAAAGGTCGTCGATGACGAACGGGCCCGGCGTGACCGTGGTTTCATACAACAGCGCGCCGTTCTGGCGGATGCTCACGCGGGCGTTGCTTTCGGCCACGCCGCGCACGGTGGGCGCGTAACCGCGCTGCGACTCGGGCAGCATGCGGTCGTCGGTGCTCAGCTGCAGGCCGCGCACGGCGACGCTGTCGAACAGCTCGCCGCTGGTGTGGCTGTCGCCAAGGGTGAGCTGCGCGCGCAGGTCGGGAAGGTCGCGGCGTGCGTAGGTCGAAATGGCCTGGTAATCGCGCTGCGACGGCAGGCCATCGAGGGCAGAGCGCCAGCTGTAGCTGCCGTCATGGCGCAGGCGCCAGGCACCCAGGTTCAAACCGGCGTTGAGTCCGACGTAGCCGGTGGTCTGTTCGATGCCGGCGTTGCGCGTGCGGTACAGGTTGGCGTTGTAGTTGAGCAGGCCGGCGGTGACGCCGGCATCCCACTGCTCCGGGCTGACATAGCCGCGGGCGCGGTAACCCAGCCAGGCCTGGGGCACGGTCACGTCCAGGCGCAGCTCGGCCTGGTCGTAGGCGGCGACGGCGTCGGGAATCAGCTCGGGCAACGCGACGCAGCCGTCGGCGTGCAGGCGCGTCCGCGCGGCCTCGTCGAGCTTGTCGACCGGCAGGCCCAGCAGGTTGAACAGCGCGGGCGTGAAGCAGGGCACGACGTCCGCATCGGGCGTGGGCGCGGCGAAGCGCACGTCGGTCGAACCGCTCCACTGGCCATCCATGTAGAGGTCGAGCCGGTACACGCCCGGGGTGACCACGTTGGCCCGCTCGAAGCGCGACAGGTCGATCGGCTGCTGCGCGCCACCGGCCAGCATGGTCATGTCGAACTCGGCATCGGCCGGCGCGGCCGGGGCCGCATGCGCAGGGGCCCACGCGAACAACGCGCAGGCGATGGCGGTGCCGAGCACGGCGCGGCCCGGCACTCGGAAAACCGCCGGCGATGCGTGGCCGGCGCCGGACATCACGGAGCGATGGCTCCGGTGTACGCGTCACCGCCGCCGAAATCGTTGATCACCGCATAGCGCACGCTGGCGCCCGCCGCGGCATTGGACAGGCCAGGCACGTTCAGGCGCAGCTCGCCCATCGGCACGACCATGCCCGGCTCGGCGATGAGCGACTTGCCGCGCGCATCGACGGTGACCTCGCTCAGGGTCACGTGGTACGGAGTCGGGTTCTTCACCAGCAGCTGGGCGCCCTCGCTGCCGGCCACCAGGTGGAAGGTGAGTTCGGTCGGCGCCTTGAGCGGGTCGCTCTTCAGGCCATCGGGTCGGAAGAACAGCTTCAGGCGCGAACGCAGCGCCAGTTGCAGGTAGTTCTTGTTGCCGGCTTCCAGCTCGGCCGGCTTCGGCGGCACTTCGAGCACGTTGAGCCAGAACAGCGTCTCGCGGTCGGCCGGCAGCGGCTCGCGGGTATGAAGGATGCGCAGGCTCTGATCGCGCTTGGGCTCCATGCGGAACATGGGCGGCGTGATCAGGAAGGGCGTATCGACCGAATCGGGCGTCGACTGGGGATCGCCACGGTCGATCCACGCCTGCACCAGGGCGGGCGTCGGGTTGTCGTTGGTGAGGCGTACGGTGACTTCGCCGTCCTTCGCCGGAAGGATGACGCGGGTGCCGCCGATGAGCACGTTGGCACGGGCCACCGGGGCGAAGGCGCACGCTGCGAGCAGCGCCACACCGAGGGCGCGGATCAGGGTGTTCATTGGGGATACCTGTGGATCGGCCGGGCGGCCGAGGCGGGCGCGACGTATGCCGCGCCCGCGTGGGTGTTGCGGGTACGGCGGCGTATTACTGGTACTGCATCGTGAAGGTGACGCTCGAGGCCACCGCACCGGCGCCGGCCGCACCGCCCTTGGCGATGTACTGGGCGACGTAGTTCAGCGTGGCGGCGCCGCCGGAGATGGTGGCCGGCTTGGAGCCCTGGGCGATCGCGGTGGTGGTCTTGGACAGGTCGATCACCGATTCGTCGCCGTTGAGCAGGCGGATCTGCACGTTGGCGGCCGGGTTGGTGGCGGCGGTGTTGCGCAGGGTGCCGGCGGTGGTGATGTTCGGACCGGCCTCGAAGTACATGCGGGCCTGGGTGGGGGCACCGGCACCGGTGGCGCAGTCGCTCAGCGTGACCGCGAACGGCGTGTTACCCGCCGTGGCGTCGACGGCGTTCAGCGCGGTCGTCGAGACGGTCGGCAGGGTCAGGTTGATGTTGGCCGGCGAGGCGGCGCTGTTGATCTTGCAGGTCTGGGCGGTGACGGTGCCGGTGAAATTGATGGTGCCGTCGGCCGCGAAGGCCGGTGCGATCGAGACGAGGCCGGCAGCAGCGGCCGCGACGAGGAGGATCTTCTTCATGAGTAGCCCTTGAGTGAGGTCTGCAGTGGCAGGACGCTTCGCCGGCGGAAATGCCGGTCAGGGCCATCGGAAGCAGATTTTGTGCCAACCGTCCCAAAACGGCTGTGACAGCGTTACAGGCGCGTGAAACACCAATTTCCGGCAAATTAGAATGAGATTCCAATCACAGAATTCGACTTGGATCGCGCTTTCCGACACGTAGCGTCACTTTTTGACCTAAAGAATTGTGACGAAGTGCCGATATTCTGGCGGACATTCGAATCCGAGACCGCCTTGGCTTGCCCGACCCCGCACCCGTCGCCAAGATGCCGGCAGCGACTTGGGGGAGCCGCACCCACATGCCATCGATCGCACGCGCCATTGCCGCGCTGACGCTGTTTGCTGCCCTGGCGGCTGCGGGCGGCTGTGAGCGCACGTCCACGCCGGCGGTCGAACCGACGCCGACGGAGCCGACCCAGGCCATCGAGCAGCTGATCCGCGACCTGCGCCACAACGACCTGGTCAGCTATGCGCGCCATGCGGTGCCGCCGGACCTGCATGCCCGCCTCGACCAGGCCTGGAGCGAAGGCCGCACCCGCTGGCCGCTGACCGAGCTGCCGCTGGACGACCGCCTGCCCGCCTTCATCGACGCGCTATCGGCGGCGGATGCCGAGAAGCAGCTGCTGACGGTTTACCGGCGTCAATTTTCCGGCGCACACGCCGAACTCCGCTCCGCTGCGGCCACGCTGGGACTGTTCGCCACGCAGTACCTGCAGCGCGAGGGCGACTACAGCGCCGACGAACGCGCGCACTACGTGCAACTGGTGGGGGCAGTGAGCCGGTGGGCGCAGAAGGCCCCCCTCG
This sequence comes from Lysobacter sp., assembly GCF_035655815.1. Taxonomy (NCBI): domain Bacteria; kingdom Pseudomonadati; phylum Pseudomonadota; class Gammaproteobacteria; order Lysobacterales; family Lysobacteraceae; genus Lysobacter; species Lysobacter sp. Next base: position 128,891 of record NZ_DASRTS010000037.1, on the reverse strand, counting down.
GTGACCTGCAACGCGCGCGCCAGGCGATCCCGCAGCTGGTAGCCGGTGCGCGCCAGACCGGGCTGGCCGGCGGTCCGGCACGGTTCCGCGAGCTGGGCATGGCGCGCAGCCTGGAGCGCATGGGGCCGTTCCTGGAGCGGATGAAGCAGGTGCTGCAGCTCTACGGCCTGGAGATCGACACCGACCTGGCGGGCGCACGCGCCACGCTGCTGCGCCAGGAAGGCGATCGGGCCCGCGTCCGGCTCAACTACACGCTGGCCAGCAAGGCCATCGAGGCCGAACTGGACGTGGAGCGCCGCGGCGGCCATTGGTATCTGGCCGACGTGCTTCGCCATGCCGAAACCGAGGCGACGCGACCGGCCGCCGATGCCGCCACCGCGCCCGTACCCGCACCGGCCCCGCCGACGGGTAACCGCCGCGGCTGAACGCGGTTACAGCCGCGAAAGGCATAATGCCCGCGATGCCGAAACAGACACCCCTGCCTTTCCCGGACGCCAAGGACGCGCCGGACGCCACCGCGCCCGCCCGTTCCGGGGAGGACGTGCCCGACGATCCGCCCGTGACGCGGGATCGCGCGGACGAGGGCGGGCACGACCCGGCCCAGCCCGAACTGCCCATCGCTCCATCCGCCGATGAAGCCGGCCGCCGCCGCGGTGGTCCGCGTCGTGGCGCCGGCCCGCGCCGCCCGTGGTGGGCGAAGCTGCTGGGCCGCTTCATGGCGCCATGGGTGCAACTGACCATCGAGCCGCGCAACCCGGCGGCCGACATTCCCGAGGAATGGAGCGGCCGTCCGGTCTGCTACGTGCTCGAAGACTATGGCCTGAGCAATGCGCTGATCCTGGAGCGCGCCTGCCGCGAGGCCGGCCTGCCCTCGCCGCTGCAGCCGCTGCCGGGCGATCCGCTGCGCCGCAAGCGTGCCTACCTCGCGCTGTCGCGCCGCAACGTCAACACGCTGACCCAGTTGCAGCAGTCGCTCGGCACCGCACCGGCCTCGCCGAAGTCGCACTCCGGTTCGCTCGCGCGCCTGCTCGACGCACACCGCGCGGACCCGAGCCTGGACGTCCAGCTGGTGCCGGTATCGATCTTCGTCGGCCGCGCGCCGGACAAGAACAGCGGCTGGTTCTCGGTGCTGTTCTCGGAAAACTGGACCCTGGTCGGCCGCTTCCGCCGGTTGCTGGCGATCGCCCTCAACGGCCGCGACACGCTGGTGCGCTTCGCCCCGCCCGTGAGCCTGCGTTCGATCGTCGACGAAGGCCTGCCGCCCGAGCGCACCGTCCGCAAGCTCTCGCGCGTGCTGCGCGCGCACTTCCGCCGCATCCGCGCGGCGGTGATCGGCCCCGACCTGTCCACCCGGCGCCTGCTGGTGGACCAGGTGCTGACCGCGCCCACGGTGAAGGAAGCCATCGCCGACCAGGCCGGACGCGACAAGACCTCGCTGGCCGATGCCTGGAAGAAGGCGCACGCCTTCGCCTACGAGATCGCCGCCGACTACTCGCATCCGGTGGTGCGTTCGGCCAGCTTCCTGCTCACGCCGGTGTGGAACCGCATCTACCGCGGCGTGCTGGTGCACCACCTGGACAAGCTCAAGGACGACGCGCCCGGCTTCGAAGTGGTCTATGTGCCCTGCCACCGCAGCCACATGGATTACCTGCTGCTGAGCTACCTGCTCTACACCAAGGGCATCGTGCCGCCGCACATCGTCGCCGGCATCAACCTCAACCTGCCGGTGGTGGGCACGCTGCTGCGCAAGGGCGGCGCGTTCTTCATCCGCCGCTCGATCCGCGGCAGCGCGCTGTATTCGGCGGTGCTCAGCGAGTACGTCGCGCAGCTGGTCTCCGGGGGTTACTCCATCGAGTACTTCGTCGAGGGCGGCCGCTCGCGCACGGGCCGCCTGCTGCCGCCCAAGGGCGGCATGGTGGCCATGACGGTGCGCGCCTTCCTGCGCCAGCCCACGCGCCCGGTGCTGTTCCAGCCCATCTACATCGGCTACGAGAAGCTGATGGAGGGCAACAGCTACCTCGATGAACTCTCCGGCAAGCCGAAGGAGAAGGAATCCATCTGGCAGCTGCTGATGGGCATCCCCAAGGTGCTGCGCAGCAACTACGGGCAGGTGGTGGTGAACTTCGGCGAACCGATCCGCCTGGGCGATGTGCTGGCCGAGCACGCGCCGGACTGGGACGGCCGGCCGGTGGGCGAGGAGGAAAAGCCCGCGTGGCTGTCGAACACCGTCGAGGCGCTCGCCGAGCGCATCCAGGTCAACGTCAACCGCGCCGCCGACGTCAATCCGATCAACCTGCTCGCGCTGGCGCTACTGTCCACGCCCAAGCACGCGATGGGCGAGTCGGACCTGCTCACGCAGATCGCGCTGAGCAAGACGCTGCTGGCCGAACTGCCGTACTCGGACCGCGTCACCGTGACGCCGCATTCGCCGCAGGAGATCGTCGCCCACGGCGAGGAGATCAATGTGCTCACCCGCACCGCCCACCCGCTGGGCGACGTGCTGGGCGTGAGCGGCGACAACGCGGTGCTGCTGAGCTACTTCCGCAACAACGTGCTGCACCTGTTCACCGCGGCCTCGTGGATCGCGTGCTGCTTCCAGAACAACCGCCGCATGAGCCTCAACGGCGTGCTGCGCCTGGGCCGCAGCGTGTATCCGTTCCTGCAGGCCGAACTGTTCCTGCCGTGGAGCGAGGAAGAGTTCACCGAGCGCCTGGTGCGCACGGTCGACGTGTTCGTCCGCGAGGGGCTGCTCGAGCGGATCAGCGAGGACGAAGGCGGCATCCTGGCGCGCAACGCCGGCCAGACCGACGAGGTGTTCCGCCTGCGCGCCATCGGGCATTCGCTGCAGCAGGCGTTCGAGCGCTACTACATCGCCATCAGCGTGCTGGTGAAGAACGGCCCCGGCACACTCACCGCCGCAGAACTGGAAAGCCTGTGCCAGTTGGCCGCGCAGCGCCTGTCGCTGCTGTACGCGCCGGCCGCACCGGAGTTCTTCGACAAGACCCTGTTCCGCGGCTTCATCCAGAAACTGCGCGAGATGAGGCTGGTGTGGCCGGACGAGAACGGCAAGCTGACCTTCGACTCGCGCCTGGACGTGTGGGCGCGCGACGCCAAGTTCATCCTCGGCCGCGAACTGCGCCACACCATCGAAAAGATCAGCCCGGAGAGCGCGAAGCCGGCGGTGGTCGAAGAACCGCCTGCCGCCTGACGGTTTCAAGCCCCTCTCCCGACGGCAACCGCAGGGAGTGCAGGGCTGAGAGGGTTGGGGTGAGGGGTAACGCAGCGGAAACGGTAAACCAGCAGTGCATCAAGACACTGCTGTTTCTATCTTGACGCTGTGTTACCCCTCATCCGCCCTGCGGACACCTTCCCCGCCGGGAGAAGGGAACAGCCAAAGCAACGCCCGCCTACGCCGGCTCGTCCGGAATCAGCGCGCTTTCCAGCCGCGCGATGCAATCCTTCAGCCACAGCTTGCGCTTCTTCAGGCGCTTGACCGTCAGCTCGTCGACATCGGACGCGTGCACCAGCCGCTCGATCGCCGCGTCGAGGTCGCGGTGCTCCGTCCGGAGGTCGGCCAGCTGGCGGGCTATCACGGCGGGATCGTCGCTTTCGATCATGGCCGAAGCTTAACGCGCGTCCGCGACCAGCGTCACCGCTGGGCGCCCGGTAGAATGGTCGGTCCATGAGCACCGTCCTGCCCCCCGCTTTCATCGAGCTGGCCGAACCCCAGCCGCACGTGCGCGCATCGCAGCGCCGCGCGCACGAGAACAACAAGCTCGCCAAGCGCCTGCGCCACCAGGTCGGCCGCGCGATCGCCGACTTCGGCATGATCGAGGATGGCGACAAGGTGATGGTGTGCCTGTCCGGCGGCAAGGACAGCTACACGATGCTCGACATCCTGCTGCAATTGCAGCTCAAGGCGCCGGTGAAGTTCGAGCTGGTCGCGGTGAACCTGGATCAGAAGCAGCCGGGGTTTCCCGAACACGTACTGCCGGAGTACCTGAAGTCGATCGGCGTGCCGTACCACATCATCGAGCAGGACACGTATTCCGTCGTCACGCGCGTGGTGCCGGAAGGCAAGACGATGTGTTCGCTGTGTTCGCGCCTGCGCCGCGGCGCGCTGTACACGTATGCCGAGGAGAACGGCTTCACCAAGATCGCGCTGGGCCATCATCGCGACGACCTGGTGGCGACGTTCTTCCTCAATCTGTTCTTCCACGCCAAGCTCGCCGGCATGCCGCCCAAGCTGCTCAGCGACGACGGCAAGCACGTGGTGATCCGTCCGCTGGCCTACGTGCGCGAGGACGACATCGCCGCATACGCCGACGCGAAAGGCTTCCCGATCATCCCGTGCAACCTGTGCGGCTCGCAGGAAAACCTGCAGCGCAAGCAGGTCAAGAAGATGATGGATGCGTGGGAGCGCGAGACGCCCGGCCGCATCGAGACCATCGCGCGCGCGCTCGGCGATATCCGCCCGTCGCAGCTGAGCGATCCGAAACTGTTCGATTTCCTTGCGCTGGGCCGCACCGGCGATGCGCCGATGCCGGACGCGCACGCGTGGCTGGCGGGTGATGCGCACGCTGCATCCGGTTCGGACGACAAGGCGGCCCTCACTTTTGAAGACGCGGCTCCCCCCTTTGGAAAAGTGGGGGCGGGGGGGATTTCCTTCCCGTAGCCGCCAGAGCAAATCCTCACCATCCCTCCTTTTCCAAAGGAGGGAAGCCGGCAAGCGCACCCTCCTTACTCGGACTTTCGATGTTCTTCCGCAACCTGACGCTGTTCCGCTTCCCCACTTCAACCAAGTTCGATGACCTCGAGAGCGGCCTGAACGAGTGCCAGCTCAAGCCGGTCGGCCCGCTGGAACTGTCCAGCCGCGGTTTCATCTCGCCGTTCGGCCGCGACGCCGACGCGATGTCGCACAGCCAGGGCGACGCGACGTGGCTGGCCGTGGGCAGCGAGGACAAGATCCTGCCGGGCTCGGTCGTCAACGACATGCTGCAGAAGAAGCTGTCCGAGATCGAGGCGAAGGAAGGCCGCAAGCCTGGCGGCCGCACGCGCAAGCGCATCAAGGACGAGCTGATCACCGACCTGCTGCCGCGCGCGTTCGTGAAGCCCAGCCGCACCGACGCGCTGATCGACATGGGCCACGGCGTGGTCGCGGTGGACACCTCCAGCCGCAAGAGCGGCGAGAATGTGGTCAGCGAGATCCGCCGCGCACTCGGCAGCTTCCCCGCGCTGCCGCTCAACGCCGAAGTCGCCCCGCGCACGGTGCTGACCGGCTGGGTCGCGGGCGAGCCGCTTCCGGACGGCCTGTCGCTGGGCGACGAATGCGAACTGCGCGACCCCATCGACCAGGGCGCGGTGGTGAAAGTGCAGCGCATGGAACTGCAGAGCGACGAGATCACCAAGCACCTCGAGTCGGGCAAGCAGGTCACGCGCCTGGCGCTGAACCTGGACGATCACGTTTCGTTCGTGCTGGGCGAGGACCTCATCGTGCGCAAGTTCAAGCTGCTCGATGGTGCCGTGGATGAGCTGGAAAGCACCGAGCGCGACGATCTGCGCGCCGAGCTCGACGCACGCTTCGTGTTGATGGCCGGCGAGTTCCGCCGCCTGTTCACCGTGCTGGAAGGCGCGCTGAAGCTGTCGAAGGCCGAAGCCTGACGCGGGCGATCGCACGTGCCGTGCGCAAGGCGTGCGGCACGTGACGGAAATCGCCATCGGCGAAGGCTAAGATCGATTCATGCCGTCCGCGCACCGCACCCTCGCCCGCCTGTTCGCGCCCACGCCGCGCACGGTTGAGCGCGAGACGCTTGCTCACGAGTTGCCGGACGGTCGCACCGTGGAACTGCAGCGCGTGCGCGATCCGCGCGCACGCCGGCTGAAGCTCTCGGTGGACGAACGCGGCGCGCGGCTCACCCTGCCGATGCGCGCGAGTATCGCCGCAGCGGATCGCTTCCTGGCCGAACACGGCGACTGGCTGGTGACGCAGCTGGCACGCTACGAGGTGCACGAGGCGCGGGCGCTCGAGCCCGGCGTCACGCCCAGCCTGCCGCTGCGCGGTCGCGAACACATATTGCTGTGGCAGCCCGGGCGTTTCACCCGGCTGGAAGCCGCGCCCGATCCCGACGAGACGCTGCGGTTCACGCTGCCGGCGCGCGCGGGCGAGCCTGCGATCCGCCGCGCCGTGCGCGATTTCTACGAGGCGCAGGCGCGCGCGGACGTCGGCCGCTGGATGCCGCGGTATCTGGCCGGCCTGCCGCGCCCGCCGCGGCGCGTGGTGTTCAAGATGATGTCATCGCAGTGGGGTTCACTGGCGCCGGATGGTTCGATGGCGCTGGATCTGTCACTCGTCCTGGCCCGGCCGAGCGCGTTCGAGTACGTGCTGGTGCACGAGCTTTGCCACCTGATCCACGCCGACCACTCGCGCTCGTTCTGGCGCGAGGTCGAAGCGCGCACTCCGCACTGGCGCGAGGAGCGCGACTACTTCCACCAGGAAGGCCGCAAGCTGAAGGCGACGCTGCGCGCGATGTGCGGTTGAGGCGAAAGCGGTTCGCCAGCGATGGCGGCGTGACTCAACACAAGCGCGGTGGATGCGCCGCCCTGGAGAGAAGCAAAGCCCCCGACGCTCAAGCGCGCGTGAAGAAATCCCCGATCGCCTCCGCCACCCGCTGCGGTTGTTCCATGTGCAGGTGGTGTCCGCCGTCCATCACGATCAGCTCGCCACGCGGTAGCAGGCCTGCGCGGTCGCGACGCAGCGGGTCGGGCAGGTACGGCTGCGCCGGCTCGGCGAAGATCACGCGCGTCGGGCATTCGATGCCGGCGACCAGGTCGCGGATCTGCGGCTCGGTCATGCGCTGCATGGTCGGCAGCGTGAGGCGCGGATCGGTGGACCAGACGAAGCCGCCTTCCACGGGTGCGATGCCGCGTTCGACCAGCAGCCGCGCGGCGGATTCCTCCAGCCGGCTGCCGACCTGTGCCCCGGCGTTCATGCGTGCGCGCACGGCGATGGCGACGTCCGGAAACACGCGCAGCGATTTGCCGGACAGCGCGCGCATGGCCGCGATCGCCTCGCGCAGCCGCTTCACGGTGCGTTCGGGCACCTCGGCCAGCGCGCCCAGCGCCTCGATGGCGACCAGACGCTCGATGCGCTGCGGACACGCCGCGGCGACCAGGCTGGAAATGCCGGCGCCCATCGAATGTCCCAGCAGGGAGAACCGGTCCCAGCCGAGCGCGTCGGCGATGTCGAGCACCGAATTGACCGCGGCGGCGAACGAATAGTCCGCGCCCGGCGGCAGGTGCGCGCTCGCGCCGTGGCCCGGCAGGTCAGGCGCGACCAGTTCGATGCCACGCAGGTGCTCTGCCAGCGGCACGAAGCTGGCCGCGTTGTCGAGCCAGCCGTGCAGCGCGAGCACGCGCGGCGCGCCGGGCTCGCCGGCACGCAGGCCGGCGATGCGGCCCAGCGGCGTGGAAAGGGTGAAGTCGTGCAGGCCGCGATACGGCATCAGGACCAGCGCTCCAGTTCGCGGCGTGCGATGTCGGTCAGCGCCTGCGCATGCGGCCGAGTGTCGTTGAGGCAGGGGATGTAGCGCAGCGTGCCGCTGTGCCCGGCGAAATCCTCGGCCAGCATCATCGCCACTTCCTCCAGTGTCTCGATGCAATCCACCGCGAATCCGGGCGCGACCACGTCCACCGTACGCACGCCGCGTGCGGCCAACACGTGCAGCGTCGCCTGCGTGCTTGGCTCCAGCCACTTGTCGCGGCCGAAGCGGGACTGGTAACTGAGCGTCCACTGCTCCGCCGACAGCCCCAGCCGCTGCGCGATGGCAGCCGCGCCCGCTTCGCACTGGCGCGCGTATGGATCGCCCGCATCGACCAGCCGCTGCGGCAGGCCGTGAAAGGAGAACAGCAGGTGCCCGGCCGAGCCGTTGGCCTCGCGGAATGTGCGGATCGAACCGGCGACCGCATCGAGCCAGCCGGCATCGAGGTGGTAGTCCTCGACCATCCGCGTCGGCAGCGCGCGCTCGCGCGCCAGCACGTCGCCGACGGAAGCCGTGGTGGTGGTGGAGTACTGCGGGTACAGCGGCAGCACCAGCGCGCGCCGCACGCCTTCGTCCCGCAGCTGGCGCAGGCGCTGCTTCAGGCCGGGGTTGCCGTAGCGCATGGCATCGACCACGCGCAGCTCCGGCATCTGCGCCTGCACGGCGCGCGCCAGACGCCGGGTGTAGGCGGACAGCGGCGAGCCGCCGTCCTCGCCTTCGAACCAGATGCTCGCGTACTTCTTCGCCACCTTCGACGAACGCAACGGCAGCACTGCCAGGTGCAGCAGCGGCAGCCACAGCCAGCGCGGCAGGCCAACGACGCGCCGATCGCTTAGGAACTCGGCCAGGTAACGGCGCACGCCCTGCGGCGTCGGTGCGTCGGGCGTACCGAGATTGACGAGGATGAGCGCGGTGTCCGGTGGCGTGCCGGGCGGCAGGGGAGAGGCGCCGTCGGCGACGGCATCGATGCTGGCGTGGGCGGGCATGCCGCATAGGATGACAGCTGCGCGCGTCGCGGCGCAGCGAACTCGTGCAACGCTGGTTTCCGCGATGCACGGCGCCGATGGCAACGATCGTCGCGCCGGATTGGCCAGCTTATGCGAGCACCGCGCATATGCGAGGCTTGACGGTCGCCGCGGTTCGGTGAGGATTCATTGCCGGATCACTAGCCTGAACCGACTGCCTCGATGGCGGTCGAACGCTCGACCAATCCCCTGCGAGTTTCCTGGAGTCCGCCATGTCCCGCCTGCCGCGCCTCGCCGTCCTGATGATCGCCCTGATTGTTGCCACCACCGCGGTGGCCGGTCCGCAGGAGGACGATCGCGCCCGCGAGGCGGTGCGCGTGCTCACCGACATCCAGCGCATCCCCGAGTCCGGCATTCCGGACAAGCTGCTCGACGAGGCGCGCGGCATCGTCGTCGTGCCCGACGCGCTGAAGATCGGCCTGGTGCTGGGCGGACGGCGCGGCCACGGCCTCCTGTCGGTGAAGAACCCGGACGGCACCTGGTCGAGCCCGAGCTTCGTCAAGCTCACTGGCGGCAGCATCGGTTTCCAGGCCGGCGTGCAGTCGGCGGACATCGTGCTGGTGTTCCGCAGCGACCGCGGCCTGGATTCCATCGTCAACGGCAAGGTCACCCTGGGCGCCGATGCCGGCGTGGCGGCCGGCCCGGTCGGACGCAATGCCGCCACCGCGACCGATGGCCAACTCAAGGCCGAGATCTGGTCGTGGTCGCGCGCCCGCGGCCTGTTCGCTGGCGTTGCGCTGGACGGCGCGGTGCTGTCGATCGACGACGAGGCCAACGAGGCCGTGTACGGCCGCGACACCACCCCGCGCATGATCTTCGAGGGCCGCGCGCATGGGCAGCCGTCCAATGCCGTGGTGGACTTCCGCGACCGCCTCGAGGAAGCCAGCGCTATCGCCCGCAACGCGCGCTCGCATTCGGACGCCGATGCGCGTGCCCGCAACGGTTCCGCCCCGCTGACGACGCCGTCACGCACTGCGGCTGTGCCCGCCCCGGTGCAGCCGGCGACCCCGCAGACCCAGCCGCAGCCGGCGCCGTTCGAGACCGTCGAGAGCCCGGTTCAGGCCGAACCGCTGCCGTAAACGCGACGCGCTTAACTTGTTTTCCGCAGCGGCATGACGGCTTCCGTCATGCCGCTGCGGTATCCTGAGCACCCTATTCCCCTGCGGACGAATCTCTCATGGGCGGTTTGAGTCTTTGGCACTGGCTGATCGTGCTGGTGATCGTGGTGCTGGTGTTCGGTACCAAGCGCCTGGGCAACGTCGGCAAGGACCTGGGCGAAGCGGTCAAGGGTTTCAAGAAGGGCATGCGCGACGGCGACGAGGATCGTCCCGCCGGCCAGCTGCGCGACGATTCCAGTCGCGACGAGACGCGCCAGTCGAGCGAGACCCGGCAGGACGACCGCAACCCGCGCTGACGCGGCGCGGCTGCCTTTCGTCGGTCGCCGGCCATGTTCGATATCGGGTTCTCCGAAATCTTCGTCATCGCGGTCGTGGCCCTGCTGGTGCTGGGTCCCGAGCGCCTGCCCAAGGCTGCGCGCTTCGCGGGCCTGTGGGTGCGCCGTGCGCGTGCGCAGTGGCACTCCGTAAAGTCCGAGCTGGAAACCGAGCTCGCGGCGGAGGAACTCAAGCGCAGCCTTCGCGAGACCGAGGACTCCATGCGCGACGCGCGCGACGAGATCCGCGCCGGCATCGACGAGGCGCGCGACCGCTTCAAGCAGGAGCAGGACGAGCTGCAGCGCGAACTCGACCGCCTGGACAGCCGTACCCCTGAGCCTCAGGAACCCGACGAGGCAGCGACGGATGCCGCAGCCGAGTCGCCCGCAACGGAACCGGCCACCACCGACACGACGGCCATCGAACCGTCCAACGTTCCCGCCGAACCTTCGCCCACCCCGGCCGAACACGGGGCGCAGCGCCGATGAACCACGATACCGACGCCACCCATTCCGGCACCGACGCCGAGCCCCGCCTGATCGATCACCTGATCGAACTGCGCGCGCGGCTGCTGCGCGCCGTGGTCGGGTTGCTGGTGGTGTTCCTGGCGCTGGTGCCATTCGCCGCCGAAATCTACGGCGCGCTCGCCCGGCCGCTGCTGGCCAGCCTGCCCGCAGGCGGCCAGCTGGTCGCGGTCGACCCCGCTGGCGGCTTCTTCGTGCCGATGAAGGTGGCCTTCTTCGCCGCGCTGCTGATCGCGATGCCTTGGCTGCTCTACCAGGCCTGGGCCTTCGTCGCGCCGGGCCTGTACCACCGCGAGAAGCGCCTGGCGATGCCGCTGCTGGTCTCGGCGGTGCTGCTGTTCTACCTCGGCTGCGCGTTCGCGTTCTTCCTGGTGCTGCCGTCGGTGTTCGGCTTCCTCGCCAAGTTCACGCCGGACGTGGTGGCGATGACGCCCGACATCGGCAAGTACCTGGACTTCGTGCTGGTGATCTTCCTGGCGTTCGGCGCGAGCTTCGAACTGCCGGTGGCGCTGGTGATCCTGGTGCTGCTGGGCTGGGTCACGCCGCAGCAGCTGCGCGAATCGCGCGGCTATGCGGTGGTCGGCGTGTTCGTCGTGGCCGCGGTGATCACGCCGCCGGACGTGGTCTCGCAGCTGATGCTCGCCATCCCGATGTGCATCCTGTACGAGCTGGGCATCGTCGCCGCGCGCTGGCTCAAGCCGCGCGAGGAAGCCGGACAGACGCCGACCGCGTGAGCGCGCCCGCCGGTTTCTGGCAACGCCATGCTGCCTGGTCGCTGGACGCGGCCCTGGTCGCCATCCTCATCTCGCCCTTCCTTTCGGCCGGCATCGCGCAGGACGCGCGCGCGCTTGATGCCGTCTTCTCCAACTGGCTGGTGACGTTCTACACGAAGCTCGCCACGCAGATGGATGCGTCAGGCTTGCCGCCGCTGTCGCTGCTGGGCGATGCCACGCTGCGGCAGGAGTTGGCGGCGATCCAGGGCGCGCTGCTGCAACTGGTCGGCCCGCCGGCGCTGGCCTTCGCCATGGTCAGCGGGCTGTACCACGTGGCCAGCGATACGTCGCGCTGGCAGGGCAGTCTGGGCAAGCGTGCGCTACGGCTGCAGGTGGCCGATCGCGAAGGTCGTCGCATCGGCATCGCGCGCGCCATCAGCCGCCATCTCGCGGGCGGCGCCTCATGGCTCACGCTCAACGTCGGCCACGCGATGGCAGCGCTGCCGCCGCAGCATCGCGCGCTGCATGACGTGCTCAGCGGGACACGCGTCCTCGCGCCGCAGGACGCTCGCCTGCCGGGATGGGCTCGCGGCTGGATCGCGCTACAGGCGCTGGCCGGACTGGCCGGCACCGCGTGGCTGGTCGTGCACCTGGTGCAACTGGTGCACGTGGCGCTGGAGCAGGCGCTGGGCGCCTGAGGATCAGAGCTCGACCTGGTCCGCGCGCACCGGCGGCGGCTGGCCGCACACGTCGCGCCACAGGTGGTACATGACGCCGAACATCACCACATACAGCGCGACGAGCAGGCCGAGGTAGATCGGCAGCAACAGCAGCATCGACACGGCCGGATGGATCAGGTTGCCGATCACGGCGATCAGCGCGAACACCACGGCGAGCACCAGGCCCAGCGGAATCGACGCAATCACCACCGCGATTGCCAGGAGCAGCATCGGCAGCAGGTTCTTCAGCGTGCCGACGACGCCGTCGATCATCGCCGCACCGATCGGCCGCTGGCCCAGAGCGACCTGGCCGAAGCCGATCGCGTACACGCCGGACAGGAACAGGAACAGGATCGAACCCACGCCCAGCAGGCGGCCCAGGCCTTCCGGCGCGGCGGGCACCTGCGCGGGATCCACGCGGCCACCCTGCGCCTGCTGCGAGAGCGTCACCAGCTTGGCGTACCACTCCAGGAAGCCGTCGCCGAACAGGCTGATCAGCGCCGTGGCGATGACGACGTACGCCAGCGTCATCAGCAGGCCGAAGCCGATCAGCCGGCCGGCGTCGCCGCCCTGGCGGAACGGCGCGAACACGTCCGCGGCCTGCGCCGGGCGGCCCTGCTCGGTCGCGTCGATCAGGCGCAGGTAACCGCCGATCAGCGGTGACAGGATCACGATGGACAGCACGCTGGCCGCGGCCGCGACCACCATGCTGCCGTTGGGACCGGGCGACAGCAGGCCCTGCACCACCAGCTGCAGCAGGCTGGGCACCAGCGCGAAGAACATCAGCACCGCCGCCGCGCCGAACACCGCGCGCGCGTTGGTGCGCCCGAGGTTCACGGCGCGCTTGAGCCAGGACAGGCCCGAGAGGGGCCCGGTTGCGTGTGTGGTCATGACGATGGGATTTCCGTGGGGGTGCGGCCGGCCGGATGCCGTCCGCGGAAAACAGTAGTGGGCTCAGTGCCCGTGCAGGTTGCGGGCGTGGCGCACGAAACGGCGCAGCACGCGGCGCGCGTGCGGCGTCGCGCTGACCGACCGCGCGAGCGCCTTCGCGCAGCGGCCTTCGCCATGCAGCGCGTCGCGCCGCGCATGCACGTAACCGCGCATGTGGGTGGCGCTGAATTCCGGATGGAACTGCACGCCCCAGGCGCGCTCGCCCCAGCGGAAGGCGTGGCAATCGTCCTGCGGTGAGCGCGCCAGCACGGTCGCGCCTTCCGGCGCGCGCAGCACGGTCTGCAGGTGCGTCGCCTGCGCGGCGAACTGCGCCGGCAGCCCCTTGAACAGCGGGTCCTCGTCGGCGTGCGGATGCAGCTCGACACCGATGGTCCCCATCTCGCGGCCGGTCGGGTTGTCGCCGACCTCGCCGCCCAGCGCATGTGCCAGCAGCTGGTGGCCGTAGCAGATGCCGAACAGCGGCATGCCGGCCTGCGCCGCGTCGCGCAGCCACTGCGCACTGCGTTCGGACCAGTCGCGGCGCTCGGTCACCATCGCCGCCGAACCGGTGATGATGGTGCCGGCGAAGCCCGCACGTTCGGGCAGCTCGTGCCCACCTTCCACGTCGACCACCACCGCTTCGTCGGCCTGCAGGCCGGCGGCGACGCGGATCCAGTGAGGAAAGCCGCGATGACGGCGCATCGAGGCGACAGGCTGGCCGGTTTCGAGGATCAGGAACGGCCGATGGTGACGGTGGTTCACGGCGGGAACGGACTGGCGGCGGGTGGATCGGCCTGCCCTTGCGGGAAGGTCGGAGCGGGCATCGCAAGGCGGAAAAATCCAGCGGCATCAAGGCCCGTGGCTATACTAGCGCGCTTTGCAGCGCCCCCACCGAGACGATGGCCGCACCTACCTTCCAGGAACTGATCCAGCGCCTGAACGCCTTCTGGGCGCAGCAGGGCTGCGTCCTGATCCAGCCGCTCGACCTGGAGGTCGGCGCGGGCACCTTCCATCCGGCCACCTTCCTGCGCGCGCTCGGCCCGGAGCCGTGGAATGCCGCCTACGTGCAGCCGTGCCGACGCCCCACCGACGGCCGCTACGGCGAGAACCCCAACCGCCTGCAGCGCTACTACCAGTACCAGGTGGCGATGAAGCCCAGCCCCGACAACATCGTCGAGCTGTACTTCGATTCGCTCAAGGCGCTGGGCGTGGATCCGCTGGTGCACGACCTGCGCCTGGTCGAGGACAACTGGGAATCGCCGACGCTCGGCGCCTGGGGCCTGGGCTGGGAGGTGTGGCTCAACGGCATGGAAGTCACCCAGTTCACCTACTTCCAGCAGGCCGGCGGCCTGGAATGCAGGCCGGTGCTGGGCGAGATCACCTACGGTCTCGAGCGCCTGTGCATGTACCTGCAGAACGTCGACAACGTGTACGACCTGATCTGGACGTACGGCCCGGACGGAACGCCCGTCACCTACGGCGACGTCTACCACCAGAACGAAGTCGAGCAGAGCGCGTACAACTTCGAGCACGCCGACGTGGCCGAGCTGTTCCATCGCTTCGACGCTTGCGAGGCCGAAGCGTTGAAGCTGATCGAACTGGGCCTGCCGCTGCCCGCCTACGACCAGGTGTGCAAGGCCAGCCACAGCTTCAACCTGCTCGATGCCCGCCGCGCGATCAGCGTGACCGAGCGCCAGCGCTACATCCTGCGCGTGCGCCGCATCGCCCAGGGCGTGGCCGAGGCCTACTTCGCGCAGCGCGAGAAGCTGGGCTTCCCGGTGTTGAAGAAGGCTGCGGCGCAAGCGGCAGCGTGAGCTTTGAGCCCCTCTCCCATCGGGAGAGGGGTTGGGGTGAGGGTCGGCGAAGGTTGTCGGCTGTACCGGCGTTGCAATGAAACGCTGGGCGTTGTCCTGCAATCCCCGTCCCACGCCGCCATTTCGCCGACTCATCCGCCCTTTGGGCACCTTCTCCCGGAGGGAGAAGGGAAGAGCAAAAAACAAGGCAATCGCATGAGCACGATGTCCCCCCTCCTGATCGAACTGGGCACCGAGGAACTCCCGGTCAAGGCGCTGCCCGGCCTGGCGCAGGCGTTCTTCGATGGCGTCATCGACGGCCTGGCCAAGCGCGGTGTCGCCTTCGAGCGCGGTGAAGCCAAACCGCTGTACACACCGCGCCGCCTTGCGGTGCGCCTGCCTGGCGTCGCGCTGGAGCAGCCGGAGCAGCGGTCGGAAGTGCTGGGCCCGTACCTCAACATCGCGCTGGACGCCGATGGCCAGCCGACCAAGGCGCTGCAGGGCTTTGCCGCCAAGGTCGGCATCGACTGGACGCAGCTGGAGAAGACCACCGACAACAAGGGCGAGCGCTTCGTGCACCGCGCGGTGAAGCCCGGTGCGAGCACCGCGGACCTGCTGCCGGAGATCCTGCGCGAGGCGATCGCCGCGATGCCGATCCCCAAGCCGATGCGCTGGGGCGACCACGACTACGGCTTCGCGCGCCCGGTGCACTGGCTGGTGTTGCTGCTGGGCAAGGACGTGGTGCCGGCGCAGCTGTTCGGCGCCACCGGCGACCGCATGAGCCGCGGGCATCGCTTCATGCACGACAAGCCGGTGTGGTTCAGCACGCCGGACGATTACGTCGAATCGCTGCGCGGCGCGAAGGTGCTGGTGGACCCGGACGAACGCCGCGAGCGCATCGTGCTGGAGGTGACCGATGCGGCGCGCGCCGCGGGCGGCGTCGCCCGCATCAATGACGGCATCCTTGAGGAGGTCAACGGCCTCACCGAATGGCCGAAGGCCGTGGCCTGCAGCTTCGAGCGCGAGTTCCTGGCCGTGCCGCAGGAAGCGCTGATTGCAACCATGGAAGCGAACCAGAAGTTCTTCCCCGTGCTCGACGCAGACGGCCGCCTGAGCGAGCACTTCATCGGCATCGCCAACATCGAATCGAAGGACGAGGCCGAGGTCCGCAAGGGCTACGAGCGCGTGATCCGCCCGCGTTTCGCCGACGCGAAGTTCTTCTTCGTCGAGGACATGAAGCAGGGCCTGGCCTCGATGAACGACGGCCTGGCGACGGTGAAGTACCAGGACAAGCTGGGCACCATCGCCGACAAGGTCGCGCGCGTGGCCGCGCTGGCCGAGTCGATCGCCGCGCAGGTGGGCGTGGACCCGCAGCAGGCGCGCCGCGCCGCCGAATTGTCGAAGGCCGACCTGCAGTCGCGACTGGTCGGCGAGTTCCCGGAACTGCAGGGCATCGCCGGCCGCTACTACGCCGCGGTTGAGAAGGAGCCGCTGGAGATCGCGCATGCGATCGACGAGGCCTACATGCCGCGCTTCGCGGGCGACGCGATCGCACCGTCGAAGCTGGGCCAGGTGCTGGCGATAGCCGAGCGCCTGGACACGCTGGCCGGCGGTTTTGCCGCGGGGTTGAAGCCCACCGGCAACAAGGACCCGTTCGCGCTGCGTCGCAATGCGCTGGGTCTGGCGCGCACGCTGCTGGAAGGCAACCACGACCTGCTATTGCATGAACTCATCGAGCGCGCCGTCGAACTGCAGCCTGCGAAGTCCACGGATGTCGGCAGCTTCGACGTCACCCAGTTCGTGTACGACCGCCTGCGCGGTTACTACGCCGACCGCGGTGTGGCCTCGGTGCAGTTCGATGCGGTGGAGAACGTCGCGCACGATTCGCTGCCCGATTTCGACCATCGCCTCAACGCCATCGCCAAGTTCGCCACGCTGCCGGAAGCGCAGGCGCTGGCCGCAGCCAACAAGCGCATCCGCAACATTCTGAAGAAGGTCGAGGGCGAAGTGCCTTCGCAGGTGGATCCGGCGCTGTTCGCCGAACCCGCCGAGCGCGAACTGGCCGACGCCGTCAACGCGGCCATCGCCGACACCGATCCGCTGCTGGCCTCGCGCGATTACGTGGCTGTGCTGGGCCGCCTTGCGCGGCTGCGTCCGCAGGTCGACGCGTTCTTCGACGGCGTGATGGTCAATGTCGACGATGCGGCCGTGCGCAACAATCGCCTGGCACTGCTCAAGCGCCTGTCGGACCGGTTGGGCAGCGTCGCGGCGATCGAGCATCTGTCGATCTAGAAGCAATCCCCCTGTGTCCCCCTTTTTCAAAGGGGGAGGAAGCAGGAGCAGACTGCACGGGCCCCTGTGTCCCCCTTTTTCAAAGGGGGAAGAAGCAGGAGCGGACTGCACGGCCCCTGCGTCTCCTCTTTCAAATGGGGAAGCAGAGGAGCGGCACTGCCACGGATGAAGTGTCGCCTCGCCGTGCAACGGCGTTGCTTCTGCTCCCCTCCCCAGCGGGGAGGGGTTGGGGGAGAGGAGAGCAAGCGCCAATAACGCGCCCCCATGCGGATACGCATCCGCCGAACCCATCAGTACAGCCACGCCGCAAGCGCTTGCCCCACGCCGCAGGAGAGAATTCCACGAGTTCTCTCTACACTCGCCATTAACCAGCCCCCTCGCGCCCGCCGGTTATCCTCCCCCGCATGCACACCCCCCTGCGCATCCTGGCCACCGCTGCGTTGTTTCTGGCCGCAGCCGGGTCGGCGCAGGCCGCGAAGGTCGCCAAGGTCAACATCCACGGTCTGGACGACACCAAGACCGCCAACGTGCGCAGCGCGCTGTCGCTGGTCGACACGATCGGGCAGGACGTGCCCGGACGACGCCTCGCCTATCTGATCCGCGAAGCCGAGGACGAAACGCGCGAGGCGCTCGAACCGTTCGGGTTCTACTCGCCGCAGATCAAGGTCGAACGCGAGGGCAACGGCCAGACCGGCGTGACCGTCACCATCACCGTGACGCTGGACGAACCGGTGCGCGTACGCCGCGCCGACATCGCCATCATCGGCGAAGGCAACGAAGACCGTTATCTGCGCGAGGACCTGGCGGCGTTCCGTCCGCAGACCGGCGACGTGTTCGAGCACGAGCTGTACGAAGCCAGCAAGACCCGGATCACGCGGCGGTTGGCCGAGCGCGGCTATTTCGATGCGGATTTCAGTTCGCGCCGCGTCGAAGTCACGCGCGCCGAGCGCGCGGCCGACATCGACCTGGTGTGGAACAGCGGCGGCCGCTACGACATGGGCCCGATCAACATCACCCAGACGCCGCACCAGATCATCCGCGGCAGCCTGCTCGACAAGCTGATCTATTGGGAACAGGGCAGTTACTACCACCAGGGCAAGCTCGACCGTTTCCGCGAATCGCTGGCGCGGCTGGACTACTTCTCCAGCATCGAGATCGAGCCATTGCCGGACCAGGCGGTGGACAACGAGGTTCCGGTCAACGTCACGCTGACGCCGGCCAAGCGCACCATCTACACCGCGGGCCTGAGCTACGGCACCGACAGCGGGCCCGGCGTGCGCCTGGGCATGGAGCGCCGCTACGTCAACGATCGCGGGCACAAGGCGCTGGGACAGATCGACTGGGCGTCCAAGCGCAAGACCGCCACCGCGCAATACCGCATTCCCGCGTTCGCGTGGCTCGACGGCTGGTACACCTTCAGCGCGCAGTACTACGACGAACAGACCGATTACATGGACACGCGCAAGGTCGAGGTCGTGGCCAGTCGCAGCGGCCAGCTCAGCCGACGCCTCAACGCGGTCGCGTCGCTGCATGCACTGCGCGAGCGCTGGGCGTACGCGGCCGACGACGACGGCGACGACAACACGCCCGTGGCGTATCAGTACGCGACGTTCCTGTATCCCGCGCTGCGCGGTGAGTACATCGATGCCGACGACCGCATCTTCCCGCGCCACGGCATCGGCGTGACGGTGGAGGTCCGCGGCGGCGTCGAAGGCGTGGGTTCGGACGCCAACTTCGCGCAGGCCTGGGGCGTGGCGCGCTGGTACCAGGGCATCGGCGACCGCAATCGCCTGATCCTGCGCGCCGAGGCCGGCGGCACCTTCACCAACGCGCTGGTGAACATGCCGCCCAGCCTGCGCTTCTTCGCCGGCGGCGACCGCAGCATCCGCGGCTACGCGTTCCGCGAAGTCGGCCCCAGCACCATCGGCAGCGACGGCAAGAAGTACGCGCTGGGCGCGAAGAACGTGCTGACCGGTTCGGCTGAGTTCGAGCACTACTTCAACGACACCTGGGGCGCTGCGGTGTTCGTCGACGCGGGCGACGCGTTCGACGACACGCCCGACATCCACACCGGCGTCGGCTTCGGCGTACGCTGGCGCTCGCCGGTGGGGCCTGTGCGCGTGGACATCGCGCACGGTCTGAAGGATCCCGACTCGGATTACGAGATCTACCTGAACATCGGCGCAGACTGGTGAGCCACGCATGAGCCGGACGCCTTCCAACGCCAGCGCTTCGCCCGATCCGCACGAACAGCGGATCCGCGAACTGCGCCAGCGGCGTTTCGCTCGCCTGCGCTGGCTGGCGATCCGCGCGGGCATCGTGTCGGTGGCGCTGGCGCTGCTGGCCGGCGTGTTCGTGTATTGGCTGCTGACCAGCATCGGCGGCCGCGACCTGCTGCTGGCGCAGATCGTCGCGCGCCTGCCGGAAAACGCGACGCTGTCGTGGCGCACGGTCGAAGGCCCGCTGTCGGGGCCGCTCACGCTCAACGGCGTGCGCTTCACTTACGAGCGCATCGTGTTCACCGCCGATCGCGTGCACATCGATCCGGCGCTCCGCCCGCTGATCCGCCGTCGCCTGCGGCTGGATGCATTGCAGATCGCCAACGCGAAGCTCGAGATTCCCGCGAGCGACGAACCGTTCGAACTGCCGCGCTGGCCCGAGGTGCTGCCGGAAATCGCACCGCCGCTGGAGCTGCAGGCCGACGACGTGCGCGTGGATGGCTTCCTGCTCACGCAGGGCGGCGAGAAGCTCATCGACGTGCGCACGCTGCGCGGCGGGCTGGATGCGCGGCAGGGACAACTGCACGTGGAGCGGCTGTTCGTCGACAGCGACCGCGGGCGCTTCCTCGTGCACGGCGATTACGTGCCGCGCGAGGACTACCGCATGGACCTCACCGCGAGCGCCGTGCTGCCGGCCGCCGAAGGTCGCACGCCAGCGCGCATCGGCCTGGTCGCGCGCGGCGACCTGTCGCGCATGGACCTCGCGCTGGCCGGCCACACGCCTTCGCCGCTGCGCGCCGGCATCGTGCTGCGCGGACGCGAGCAGCCGCGCTGGCGCGTGGATGCCGACGCCGAGGGCCTCGACATCGGCCTGCTCACCGGCGCCGAAGCCAGCGACGAGGACCAGCCGCTGGTCTTCAGCGTCAGTGCCGATGGCGTGGGCGGCGCGGCCGACCTGCGCGGCGAGTTCCGCCAGGGCGACCTGGTCGCGACCGTGCTGCCGTCGAAGGTGCGCCTGGAGAACCAGGTGCTGGACGTGCAACCGCTGGCGCTGCGCATCTTCGGCGGCGAGGCCATGCTGCGCGGCACGGCCGACTTCAAGGATCCGCAGAACGCGCGCTTCCGCTTCGCCGCCAACGCGCGCGGCCTCACCTTCGGTGGCGAAACCACCGTCGCCGCCGCGCCGGCCGCGAATCCGCCGGCCAGCGTCAGCGCCGGCAAGCTGCAGCGCGCGACGACGCAGGCACCGGCCTCCACGGCGCAGACGCAGCCAGTGACGATCGGCGTGGATGCCGCGCTGGGGTTTGCCGGCACGATGCAATCGTGGGCGGCCATCGGCAACGCCACGCTGAGCCGCGACAACCAGCAGGCGACGGTGCAGTTCGATGGGCGCGGCAACGACGAGCGCATGGTGCTGAAGGCGCTGCAGGCGCGCATGCCCAGCGGCACGCTGGATGGCACCGGCACGGTCGCGTGGGCGCCCGCGCTGGGCTGGGACATCGATGCCACGCTCGCCGGCTTCGATCCGGGGTATTTCGCGCCCGACTGGAAGGGCACGGTCAACGGCCGACTGAGCACGCAGGGCAGCACGCGCAGCGACGGCGGACTGGAGATCGCCGCCACCGCGGACAACCTCGGCGGACGCCTTCGCAACCGTCCGCTCGGAGGCAACGCGCGTTTCGCGATGCACGGCGCCGGCACCGCCGGCGGCGAGACCGCGTACGAGGGCGACGTCGCGCTTACGCTCGGCAGCAGCCGCATCGACGCGACGGGCAAGATCGCTGCGGCGCTGGACGTGGACGCGAAGTTCTCGCCGCTGGTGCTGAGCGACCTGCTGCCCGGCGGCGCCGGCACGCTGCGCGGCACTCTGCAGATTCGCGGACCGCGCACCGCGCCCGACATCACCGCCGACCTCACCGGCAGCGGACTGAAGTTCGGTGAGTACGCAGCAGATTCGCTCACCGCGAAGGGCCGGCTGCCGTGGAACCGCGGCAACGGCGAGATCGCCGTGCGCGCGAGCGGATTGCAGGTCGGCATTCCGCTGTCGTCGATCAGCCTGGACGCGCGTGGCTCGGTCGAAGCGGTGCAGGTGCAGGGCGAAGCGCGCGGCGACATCGGTACGCTGTCGCTGGCCGGCAATGCCACCAAGCGCGGCGCGACCTGGCAGGGCGCGCTGGCCGCGCTGCAACTGGTGCCGGCGCGCGGCGCGTCGTGGCGGCTGCAGCAACCCGCACGTTTCAGCTGGGACGGTCGCAACGGCTCGCTCAGCAACGCCTGCCTGGCATCCAGTGGCGGTGGGTCGCTGTGCGCCAGCGCCGACTGGCCGCGGCGCGGCCTCGCAGCGCGCGGCGAGGCGCTGCCGCTGAGCCTGATCGTTCCCTACCTGCCCGAGCGCGAGGGCGACCGCCCGTGGCTGCTGCGCGGCGATATCTCATTCGAAGGCCAGATGCGTCCGGTCGGCAATGCGTGGCGCGGCCAGCTCAACCTACGCTCGTCGGGCGGCGGCCTGAAGAACAGCGAACGCTCGCGCCGCGAAGTGCTCAGCTACGACAACCTGGTGCTCGACGCGACGTTCGATCCGCGCCGCATCAACGCCGAACTCGACACTGCGTTCAACAGCGGCGGCCGCATCCAGGCGCGCATCACCACCGGCTGGGACGATTACGCGCCGCTGGCCGGCGAGCTGTCGGTCAACACGTCCGAACTGGTGTGGCTGGAGCTGTTCTCGCCCGACATCATGGAGCCCAAGGGCCGGCTGGACGCGCGCATCACACTGGCCGGCACGCGTGCGCGCCCGCAGCTGGGCGGGCAGGCACGCCTGAGCGACTTCACCACCGAGATTCCGTCGCTCGCCATCGTGCTGGAGGACGGCGACGTGCGCCTGGATGCGCTGCCCGATGGCACCGCACGCATCGACGGCCAGGTGCGCTCCGGCGAAGGCACGCTCAACGTCGACGGCTCGCTCAACTGGCAGAACACCGACGCGCCGCTGCTGCTGACGCTGACCGGCCAGAACGTCACCGTCTCCGACACGCGCGACCTGCATGCCATCGCCAGTCCCGACGTGCAGGTGCGCTATGCCGCCGGCCAGCCGATCACCGTGACCGGCACGGTCACCGTGCCGTCGGCACGCATCGATCTGGAGCGCCTGGACCAGGGTGTCTCCACCTCGCCCGACGTGGTGGTGCTGGATCCCGAAGACCCCGAGGAAAGCGGCGCCTCGCCGCTCGACCTGGACCTGACCCTGGCGCTGGGCGACGACGTTCGTCTCAACGGCTTCGGGCTGGAGGGCACGCTGGGCGGACGCATGCGCGTGCGTTCGCACCCCGGCCGCGAAATGACCGCCAGCGGACAGCTGCAGGTCGCCGGTCGGTACAAGGCCTACGGACAGGAACTCAACATCACGCGCGGCGAGCTGTCGTGGTCCGGCGGGCCGGTGTCCGATCCGATCCTCAACGTCCGTGCCGAACGCGTGGTCGGCGACGTTACGGCAGGCGTCGACATCCGCGGTCGCGCCAGCGCGCCTACCGCGAATGTCTGGTCCGACCCCGCCAGCTCACAGTCCGAGGCGCTGGCTTACCTGACCCTCGGCCGTCCGCTCGCCAGCGCCAGCGGCGACGAAAGCCGCCAGATCAATGCGGCGAGCGCGGCCCTGTCGGCCGGCGGCAGCCTGATCGCCTCGCAGCTGGGCGCCAAGCTGGGCCTGGACGACGCGGGTGTCAGCGAAAGCCGCGCACTCGGCGGCAGCGTGCTGGGCGTCGGCAAGCACCTCTCGCCGAAGCTGTACGTGGGCTACGGCGTGTCGCTGCTCGGCACCGGCCAGGTGCTGATGCTCAAATACCTGCTGCGCAAGGGCTTCGACGTGCAGATCGAATCGAGCACGGTGGAGAACCGCGCGTCGATCAACTGGCGGCGGGAGAAGTGACCGCGTGTGGCGGAGCGTGCAGGCTCTCGCCGTTGCGTGGCCCGCGCTCCTGTTGTCTGGCTGCTTCGCCATCGAAGCGGCGGTGGAGCCGCGCGCGTCGGCGCTGATGCAAGTACCCGCTCAGGCCACGATAACGAACGTGTTCGACTGCACGCAGGCCAGCATCCCTGCGCGCGGGCGAGGCTGGTTCGATCCGCGCGTGACCCGCATCGACCGCGAGCGCGGCGTGATCGAGACCGGCAACTATTCACACGCGAACATCGTCGGGCTGCGCACCCGGGTTGTGTTCGTGCCGGAAGCGCAACTGATCTTCCTGCGGCTCAAGGCGGCGGCCTCTATTACACCGACCTCGGTGTCGACCAGGCGGCACTGGACCTGCAGCGCCGAGTCGGCGATTGTCTTGCCGCGTCAGCCGAGCAGGGGAAAAAAGCGATGATCCAGGACGGCAAACCACAAGCCCTCTACAGCGCCTGCCCGCTAGGCGTCGAGTCGCACGGACGTGCAGGCTTGCGGCATTGAGGTCGGGTGGCTGGCCGGGCGAGGCCGCTCGTCGCTGATGCGCTGGACCCACAACATATCCGCCCGCCAGCCGTATCGCTGGCATCGACACAAGGGACGCTGGTGAACATGTACGTACTGCAGACCGAACGCCTCGCGCTGCGCGAGATGGTGCCTTCCGATGCCCCGTTCATCGTCGAAATGCTCACCAATCCGGCATTCCTGGCGAACATCGGCGACCGTGGCGTGCACGATCTCGATACCGCCGCGGCGTACATCGGGAAGTGGCGCGCTACGTACGAGCGCGACGGCTTCGGCCTGTGGGTGATCGAACTGCGCGAGACCGGCGAGCTCATCGGCCAGTGTGGCCTGGTGAGGCGCGACACGCTGCCCGGTCCGGACATCGGCTATGCACTGCTGCCGCGATACTGGTCCAAGGGCTATGCGGTAGAGGCGTGCACCGCGGTGCGCGACTATGCGATGCAGCACCTGGGGCTGGGCGAGCTGCTGGCGATCGTGTCGCCCGGCAATGCCGCCTCGGTGAAGGTGCTCGAGCGCATCGGCCTGCAGTTCCGCCGTAACGTGCAGCTCGGCGACGATTCCAAGGACCTGCTGCTCTATTCGCTCAACGGTTGATTGCGCTGCGGCGCCGTCGCTCAGTCGTCGGCGTTCGCGATCCGCACGTCCGCGAACCACACCTGCTCCCAGCGCTCGCGCTTCGCATCGGCCTGCAGCCGTTGCGGCGATGCCGTCTGCTCCGTCGCAAACGGCACGTCGTGCTCCGCATCGTGTTCCACCGCACGCACGTTGATGGCTGCGTGCAGTCGTCCGTCGATTTCGCACGCCACCAGCACGAGCACCGCACACTGCGGACACGCGATGAACTCCGCCTGTCCCGAACCCTGCCGGTAGCGGACGACGTCGCCGCGCGTTCGCACGATCAACGCTCCCTGCCGGTCCGACAGCCACGCGGCGCCGTGCTTGCGGCAGAAGCTGCAATCGCAGGCCCGTGGCGCGTAATCGGATGTGGCGCGCGTCAGGCGTGCCTCGAAGGTCAGGTAGCCGCAGTGGCAACCGCCGTGCAACGTGGCGCCGCTCATGGCGATTTCCGGAATCGCGCACCCGACAACTGCGGGCGCTGGTCGATCACGTCGGTCCACACCACGTGGGCCACGCCATCGGCCAGTGCGAGCCGGGCGAAGCCGGTGCCGCGCCCCCGGCCTTGCAACTTCGCGACTTCATGCCGCTGCAGTTCGCGCGACAGGTCCGAAGAGAAGCGCGCAAGCCACAGCGCCTGCCCCTGCGCGTCTTCGCGAAGCCACAGCACCCACGCAGCGTCGGCATCGAGCGCCACGTCCACGCGACCCTGCACGTGCTGGCCACGGTCCAGTTCCAGCGGTGCGGCGAAGTGATCGCCACCGTCCGTGCTGCGTGCCAGCTTCAGCTGTGGCTCGCCACCGGCCGCGGTGTACCAGCCAACGAGGGCCTCGCGACCGCGCGCGGCAACGGCCGGTCCGTTGACCGGGCACGCCGGCATCTTCCACTCATCTGCATGCACGCGACGGCCGGCCGACGCATCGTTGAACCGCAGCGCCACGATGTCGCGGATTTCCTCCGGCGTACGGTCGCGATACACCAACAGCGGGCCGTCCGCGGTGAGTGCGACGTCGGTCTGGCAGCAGTCGCAGGTCATCGCATCGCGTTCGCGCTCCCCGTGACGCTGCAACGCGGCGTCGAACACTGCCGTGCGCAGCGTCATCGCGGCCATGGCATGCCCGGCGCCTGCCGGAGCGTGCCCGCCATGTCCGTCATGCCCGCCGGCACTGTTGCGTCCGTCGAGCCAGGCCACGCCGAGGCGATCGTGCGCTGCCGACCACAGCGACACGAATCCGTGTTCGGTGGGCGTGCCGTCGTCGTTCACCGGCATCGGCTTCGACCAGGTCGCGCCGTCGTCGGTGGAACGCGACAGCACCACGTCGTAGGCGTACTTGGCCTGGGCCGACTTGCGCAGCCAGTGCGCCCACAGCGCGCCGTCGGCCGTCTGCGCGATGTGCGGCGTATCGGCCCAGTTGACGAACCAGTCGTCGCCGCGCGCGACCTCGCGCACGCCGTTCCAGTGGCCGCCAACGTAGCGTGCGAGCTTCAACGCATGCGCCTCGTCCTGCGGTTCGATCCACGACAGCAGCAGGCTGCCATCCGGTGCGCGCACCAGGTCCGGCTGCGCCGCCGCGACGCTGACGGGCAACGTCCAGTCCTCGCGCTGGTACTGCGCGGCGGGCTTGACCGTCGATGCGGGGGGCGTGGCCGTTGGCGGCGGCGTATCGCCGCAGCCGGACACCAGGGCGACGACGAGCGCGAGCGGAAGGAGTCGGGTCATGCGGCGAAGCGTACGCCACGCCATGTCGGCTCCGGGTGCGGCAATGTGCCGCACCGCCGGTTTCGCCGAGAAGACGTCGCGCGTCGGACGGTTCGGGTAACCGTCCGCGCGACTCAGGCGACGCGGCTGCGCCGGGCGCGGGTCAGGTGCACCAGCAGCAGCGAGATCGCCGCCGGCGTCATGCCGGGAATGCGCTGCGCCTGGCCCACGGTCTGCGGCCGCACGCGTTCGAGCTTCTGCTGCACTTCGGCCGACAGCCCACGCACGGCGGCATAGTCGAAATCGCCCGGGATCGGCGTGCTCTCGTGGCGCTGCTGGCGCGCGATCTCTTCGCGCTGGCGGTCCAGGTAGCCGGCGTACTTCACGCCGATCTCCACCTGCTCGGCCACTTCCGCATCGTCCACCGCGGGACCGAGCGCCGGCACCTCCATCAGCTTCGCGTAATCGAGCTCCGGACGCTTGAGCAGGTCCAGTGCGCTGGTTTCGCGGCTGATCTCGATGCCCAGCACGTCCATCGCCTCGCGGCCCAGCGCGTTGTTAGGCGCGGCCCAGATGGCACCCAGCCGCGTGTTCTCGCGGGCGATGGCCTCGCGCTTGGCTTCGAGACGGGCGAAGCGCACGTCGTCGACCAGACCGAGTTCGCGACCGATCGGCGTAAGGCGCAGGTCGGCGTTGTCCTCGCGCAGCTGCAGACGGTATTCGGCACGCGAGGTGAACATGCGGTACGGCTCGGACGTGCCGTGGGTGATCAGGTCGTCTACCAGCACGCCCAGGTAGGCCTCGTCGCGGCGCGGGCTCCAGCCTTCGACGCCCTGCACGAAGCGCGCGGCGTTCACGCCGGCCAGCAGGCCCTGCGCGGCGGCCTCTTCGTAGCCGGTGGTGCCGTTGATCTGGCCGGCGAAGAACAGGCCGGCAATGGCCTTGGTCTCCAGCGTGGACTTCAGCCCGCGCGGATCGAAGAAGTCGTACTCGATGGCGTAACCCGGGCGCGTGATGTGCGCCTGCTCGAAGCCGCGGATCGAGCGCACCAGTTCCAGTTGCACGTCGAACGGCAGCGAGGTCGAGATGCCATTGGGGTAGATCTCGGCGACGGTGAGCCCTTCGGGTTCAACGAAGATCTGGTGGCTGGCCTTCTCGGCGAAGCGCACCACCTTGTCCTCGATGGACGGGCAGTAGCGCGGGCCGATGCCCTCGATCTGGCCGGTGTACAGCGGGCTGCGGTCGAGCGCGCCGCGGATGATCTCGTGCGTGCGCTCGGAGGTGTGGGTGATCCAGCACGACACCTGGCGCGGATGGTCGGCCGTGGTGCCCATGAAGGACATCACCGGGCGCGGATCGTCGCCGGGCTGCTCCTCCATCACCGAGTAGTCCAGCGTGCGGCCGTCGATGCGCGGCGGCGTACCGGTCTTCAGGCGATCGACCACGAAGGGGCCTTCGCGCAACCGCTGCGCCAGCGCGACCGCGGGCGGGTCGCCGGCGCGGCCAGCCGCATAGGTGGTCTGTCCGACGTGCACCTTGCCCGCCAGGAACGTCCCGGCGGTCAGCACCACGGCCGGCGCCTCGAAGCGCAGCCCGGTCTGGGTGACCACGCCGGTCACGTGGCCGTCGTCGAACACGATGTCGTCGACCGCCGCCTGGAACAGCGTGAGGTTCGGCTGGTTTTCGACGGCGTGCCGGATGAAGGCGCGATACAGCGCGCGGTCGGCCTGGCAGCGGGTGGCGCGCACGGCCGGGCCCTTGCTGGCGTTGAGGCGGCGCCACTGGATGCCGGCGGCATCGGCGGCATGCGCCATCACGCCGCCCAGGGCGTCGATCTCCTTGACCAGGTGGCCCTTGCCGATGCCGCCGATGGCCGGGTTGCAGCTCATGGCGCCGACGGTTTCGACGCTGTGGGTCAGCAGCAGCGTGCGCGCACCCGCGCGGGCGGCGGCAAGCGCGGCTTCGGTGCCGGCGTGGCCGCCGCCGACCACGATGACGTCGTACTGGTAGAAGTTCTGGCTCATGGTTGCTGCTGTCGGATCGGGGGCTTCGCGCCCGCGCGCGAATTCTAGGTCAGTGCGCCCACCGGCGCCGGCCAGGATGAACGCCAGGTGAAAGTTGGCACGGTTCCTGCGACATATTCCCTGCACCCAGCGGGGCAGGCGCTCGACGCCGGCCGGAATTGGAACAGGGGCTGGCCAAGCGCTCGCGGGGGAAGCCGGGGGGCCGAATGTCGGGGGACGTTCGGCCCCCTTTTTATTTGCGCGGCAGATGCCGCAAATACGAAAGGCGCCGTTTCCGGCGCCTTTCGTATTTTTGACCCAGGCGCTGGCCGGGGCCTTAGGGGCGCCGACGCCCGATGGGGACGGAACAGGGGGGATCCGTGGTTCCTCATCGGGCGCCGACATGGAGAGTCTTCTGTCAGCGGATTACGTCCAAAAGCGACGTAATCGGTCAATGAAGGCAGATTGCCGTCAGTCGGCTTTGGACGCAAGAGGCAAAGTGTGACCGCGCCCGGAGCTTGCGACCGACGGTCACCGCTCCTGGGTCCGGACCTTTCCCGAGCCCGGCCGCGGCTGGTACGAACGGCCCGGCGCCGGACGCGGCTCGCCGCTGGCCCGCGGTGCCTGCTGGATCTGGCGCGGGGCCGGCATCGAGCTGCGCGGCATCGCGCCGTTGGACGGCGGCCGATTCTGGCTCTGCTCGACCCGACGGCGGATGTCCTCGACGCCGGTCCAGGGACCGTTGCCCCGGCCGCCGCCGTCATGGCGCGGCTTGCCCGGACGATAGTCGGGGCGATAGTCCGGGTGGCGGTCGTAGCGGTACGGATAGCGGTAGTACGGATAGCGCGGATAGCTGTAGTACGGATAGCCGTACCAGCCGTAGCGAGACGGATAGCCATAACGGTACGGGTAGCCGTAGTAGCCCGGATAGCCGTAGCCATAGCCGCCGTAGTAGCGGTACTCGACGCTCGGCTGGCCGTAGTAGTAGTCGCCGCTGCCGCCATGGCCGCGGTAGGTGTAACCCGTCACGCAGCCGGCCAGCAGGGTGGCGGCGAGCGCGGGCAGCAGAAGTTTGCGAAGCATGGCCGGTCCCCCCGGGATGATGGTGCCAGCATCCGGCCGGCGCTTTGAACTCGCCCTTAATTGTTCCTGCCCTCGCGCCTGGGCATTGCGGGCGTTCAGTCGCGACGCGGTCGCCTTCGCGCGCATTGTGGTGCGCGGGATGCGATGCCAGCATGCCACGCCGTCCGCATCGAGCCTGCCCATGAACCTGCACCGCGCTTCCGACCATTGGCGACTGGGGCTGCTGCTGTCGCTGATCACCGCCGCCTGCTGGGCGACGCTGCCGATCGCGCTGAAGCTGGTGCTGCAGGAGCTGGATCCGATCACGCTGACTTGGTTCCGCTTCATCGTCGCGGCGGTGTTCACCGGCTCGTGGCTCGGATGGCGCGGGCGTCTGGGCGGCTACCGCGCACTGGACGGACGCAACTGGGCGATGCTCGGCGTGGCCGCGCTGATGCTGGTGGGCAACTACGTCTTCTATCTGCTGGGCGTGCAGCACACCACGCCGGCCAACGCGCAGCTGCTGATCCAGCTGGCCCCGCTGCTGATGGCGCTGGGCGGCATCTGGGTGTTCGGCGAGCGCTTCCGCGTGGCGCAATGGCTGGGCCTGACGCTGCTGGCCGCGGGCATGGGCCTGTTCTTCTACGACCAGCTGGCCGCCAGCGCACGCGCTCCAGGCTATGTGCTGGGATCGTCGCTGGTGATCGTCGGCGCGGTGGTGTGGGCGATCTACGCGCTGCTGCAGAAGCAGCTGCTCGTGCGCCTGGGGTCGATGCAGATCCTGTGCTTCATCTACGTGGTGGCCAGCATCGTGCTGTTGCCGTTCTCCGATCCGTCGGCCCTGCTGCGGCTGGACGCGCTGCACTGGGCACTGCTGGCGTACTGCGCGTTCAACACCATCGGTGCGTACGGCGCGTTCGCCGAAGCCCTCGCCCATTGGGAGGCCTCGCGCGTGTCGGCGATCCTGGCCACCACGCCGCTGCTGTGCATCGTGGCCGCCTGGGCGGTGCATGCGCTGTGGCCACAGTGGCTGGCGCCGGAACGCATCGCGCCGATCGGCTGGATCGGCGCCGCGCTGGTCGTGGCCGGGTCCGCGGCCGTCAGCCTGCTCAACCGCCGCCGCTAGGCCTACCATCGACGCATGAACGACACCGCCCGGACCGCTGCTTCCATCCTGCCCACGTTCGACGACGTACTCGCCGCCGCCGCGCGCATCGCGCCGCACGCGCACGTCACGCCGGTGCTGCACTCGCGCAGCATCGACGAACTGGCCGGGTGCGAGCTGCACTTCAAGGCCGAGCACCTGCAGCGCGCGGGCGCGTTCAAGTTCCGCGGCGCGTGCAACGCGATCTGGTCGCTCAGCGACGAACAGGCCGCGCGCGGCGTGGTCACGCATTCCTCCGGCAATCACGGCGCCGCGCTGGCGCTGGCAGCCCGGACCCGCGGCATCGCCTGCCACGTCGTCGTGCCGGAAGGCGCGGTGGCCGCGAAGCTGGCCTCCATCCAGGCCTTCGGTGCGACCCTGCTGCGGTGCGCGCCGACCATCGCCGCGCGCGAGGAACGCTGCGCACAGCTGCAGGCCGAAACCGGCGCCGAGCTGGTCCATCCCTACACCGATCCGCGCGTGATCGCGGGTCAGGGTACCGCCGCGCTGGAACTGCTGAACAGCGAGGCGCGCTTCGATGCGCTGGTCGTGCCGGTGGGCGGCGGCGGCCTGGCCGCGGGTACGGCGCTCAGCGTTGCAGCGCGTTCGCCTTCCACGCGCCTGTTCCTCGCCGAGCCCAGCGGCGCGGCCGAAACCTGGGCGTCCATGCAGACGGGCGAACGCGTCACCGAGTTCACCCCCGACACCATCTGCGACGGCCTGCGCGGCACGCTGGGTGCACCGAACTTCACGATGCTGCGTTCGCACCACGCGCAGGTGCTGAAGGTCGACGACGCCGACACGGTGGCCGCGATGCGCCTGTTCTGGCAGCGCGCCAAGCAGGTGATCGAGCCTTCCTCGGCGGTCGCGCTGGCGGCCGTGCTGACCCATCGCGAGCACTTCGCCGGCCAGCGCGTGGGCATCGTCCTGTCCGGCGGCAACGTCGATCCGGACGCCCTGCCGCAGCTGTTCGCGCGCGGCTGATCCGCACGTAAAGCCGCACCGTCCGCTCATCGGCGCACGCCATTGCTTTTTTGCGGAACCTGCACGCAAACTCCTTTGCCGATTCTGGCGTGAGCCGACGACGACAGCCGTACCGCCGAGAGGGCGGACGGACGGGTGGGGACCCGGGATGTCGTGTTCATCGGTTGCGCCCAGGCGGCGGACATCGCGAAGGACACGCAGGCCATACGGGGAGGTGGCTGATGGTGGATGTTGAGTTCCGGGTGGTCTCCGACCGCCGCGAAGGACTGTTGCTGGCTCTCGGCCAGGCGATCATCGCCAACGGCTTCACCTTGCTGCGCCAGCGCATGACGACGGCCCAGGAAGGCGTGGTGCTGACCATGCTGGTGCGCGGCCCTCAGGCGAGCCTGCTGCCGCTGGAGGAATGCCTGGGCACGCATCCGCTGGTGCGCAGCTTCGAGGCGAGCCAGCCCGGCGCGCCGACCGCGGCCGTCGAGGCGCCACCGGAAGTGCCCGGGCCGTCCTCGCCCACGCGCACCAATACGCTGCCGACCGTTGCCGATTCGCGCCGCATCGAGGCGTTGCTGCCGCAACTGGCGCGCGACTATCCCAACATCTTCATCCCGCTGCTCGCGCTGGAGCGCGAACTCGATGCCGAACAGCGCGAACCCGCGCTGCGCTACATCGGCCAGCGCGTGGGTGCGTGGGTGTACAAGCGCGACTTCGCGCTGGGCGGGCACCTGACGCTGGCCGACGCGATCCGCCACATCGGGCTGCCTGCGCTGCGCCAGCTCGTGCAGGCGGAAATGCACGAAGACCACCTGCATGTGCGCAACAGCCCCTTCCCGCATCGCGGCCAGCACGGCGCGTGCTGCCACTTCCTGCGCGGCATGCTCGGCGGCCTGCTGGGCGGCCCGCATGGGACGGAAGGCCTCCACGTCATCGAACGCCAATGCCGCAACACCGGAGCGGAGATCTGCAGTTTCGAATTCAGCGCCTGAGTCCCACGCCAACCACAAGGAGAGTCCGCAATGCCGCACGATCACGCCATCCAATGCGTCCATGATCCGCTGCTGGTCGTCCTGTCGTACCTGGTGTCAGTCCTGGGCTCGTTCACTGCACTGCAACTGGCCATCGCCATTCCGTCCGCACGGGGCGCGATGCAACGCTGGCGGGCCATCGTCTCCGCTGGTGCCGCGATGGGCGGCGGCGCGATCTGGGCCATGCACTTCATCGCGATGCTCTCCTGCCGGATGGACCTGCAGGTTTCCTACGACCTGGGCATCACCGCGCTGTCGGCGCTGATCGGCATGGCGTCGTGCATGGTCGGCCTGGCCATCGCCAGCGCCGGCGTGTTCGGCTGGGGCAAGCTCATCGTCGCGGGCCTGTTCATGGGCCTGGGCGTGACCGGCATGCACTACACCGGCATGGCGGCGATGCTGATGCCGGCGACCATCCACTACGACACCACGCTGGTGGCGGCGTCGGCGGCCATCGCGGTGGTGGCCTCGATCGTCGCGCTGTGGCTTGCCTTCAATTTGCGCGGCTGGGTGCAGATGCTGGGCAGCGCACTGGTGATGGGCGTGGCCGTGTGCGGCATGCACTACACCGGCATGCTGGCCGCGACGTTCGTGCCCGGCGAAGGCAGCGTCGCCGCGCCGGGACTCAGTGGCGCCAACCTCGGCACCGGCATCTTCGCGGTGACCACGCTGCTGCTGGCGGTGGTGCTGGCTATCAGCCTGATCCGCCAGCGCCAGCGCGCATCGGTGCAGATCTGACGCGCCATCGCGTCGCAACCGGTGTCAACGTGGAAGGCCCGTGCCACCCGGCGCGGGCCTTCTGCTTTAGGGCGTCTGTCACGGTCATGGCGGCGCCGGGCGCGGCTATCATGCGGTTCCCCTGCGCCGCCCGGCGCTGTTTTTCCGCAAGGAATCGCGATGAAGATCGACGGCACCCGCACCCACGATCGCGCCACCGAACTGATCCTGGCCTACTACGCCGCGTTCAACCGTGGCGACTGGGACGGCATGCTCGCACTGCTGGACGACGAGGTGGTGCACGATCTCAACCAGGGCCCGCGCGAGACCGGCCGCGAAGCATTCGCGGCGTTCCTGCAGCGTATGGCGCGCAGCTATCGCGAGCAGTTGCACGACATCGTGGTGATGGTGTCGCCCGATGGCGCCCGTGCCGCGGCCGAGTACATCGTGCACGGTGAGTATCTGGCCGACGACACCGGCCTGCCGCCCGCCCACGGGCAGAAGTACATGCTGCCGGGTGGCGCGTTCTTCGAGGTGCGCGACGGCCGCATCCATCGCGTGACCAACTACTACAACCTGGAAGACTGGGTCGCGCAGGTCCGCTGAGCGGCCCGCAGCTGGACACGGCGCATCGTTCCCACGCGACTTCGACGCGCCCGGCGCTAGATTGCGCCGCCTCCCTCGCCGTAAGCCGGCATGTCCCGAATCCTGCGCTCGCCCGCGTTGTGGATCGCACTGCTGTCGGCCGTGCTCGCGCTGGCGTTCCTCGGCACGCGCGGCATCTGGGACCCCGACGAAGGGCGCTACACCAATGTCGCGCTGAACATGCTCGACAGCGGCGACTGGCTCAATCCGCGCCGTACGCATGAAGTCGGACACTGGACCAAGCCGCCGCTGACGTACTGGACCATCGCGGCCAGCATCGGCGCATTCGGCACCACCGCCTGGGCGGCGCGCCTGCCCGCGGCACTGTCGTACCTGTTGTGCGTGTGGCTGGCATGGCGCATCGCCGCGCGCGTGGCGCCCGGCACGCAACGCATGGCCGCGACCGTCTACGCGACCATGTTGCTGCCCTTCGGTGCGTCGCAGCTGATCACCACCGACTACCTGCTGGCCGCCACCGATGCCGTGGCGGTGTGGGCCTTCGTCGAGGCACGCTTCGGCGCGCGGCACCCGCATCGCTGGGTCGCGCTGATGTGGCTTGGCTTTGCGCTGGCCTTCGTCACCAAGGGACCGGCCGGCCTGATGCCGTTGCCGGTGGTGCTGCTGTTCGACTTCCTCATGCCGGGGCGACGCGAGCATCGCGTGCTGCAGTGGTCGGGCCTGTTGCTGTTCGTGCTGGTGGCGCTGCCCTGGTACCTGGCGGTGTTCCATGGCAACCCGGGCCTGCTTTCGTATTTCGTTGGCGATGAGCTGGTCAACCGAATGACCACGGACGAATTCGGCCGCCACGGCGAGTGGTACGGCTGGATCGAGATCTACGTGCCGACCCTGCTGCTGGGCACGCTGCCGTGGACGCCCGCGGTGCTGCGCTGGGCGCGCAGGTTCCCGGGGCTGGTCAGGCCCTGGTGGAAGGATCCGCAACGAAGCCAGCGCGACGCCGGATGGCTGCTGATGACGCTTTGGCTGCTGCTGCCGTTGGCCGTGTTCTGCGTGGCGCGTTCGCGCATGCCTTTGTACCTGCTGCCGCTGTTCGTGCCGGTGGCGGTGATCGTGGCCATGCAGTGGCAGCACGAAGGCCGCGCGCCGCCGCGTTGGCGATGGCTGGTGGCATGGGGCGTGCTGCTGCTGGCGCTGAAACTCCTGGCTGCCGCATGGCCGACCCACAAGAACGCGGCGCGCTGGGCGGATGCGATCCGCGAGCGCGCGCCATCGCCGGTGCAGGAAGTCGTGTTCGTCGAGGACATGGCGCGTTACGGCCTGCACCTGCACCTGGGCCGCGGCACGCAGATCGAGAAGATCTCGTTGCAGCCGACGCCGCAGCCACGCTTCAACCCGTCGTACGACGAGCCGCTCGCAGTCGAGCTGGACGAACACGAAAATGGCGTGGTGTGGATCTGCAAGCAGGCGGACTGGCCACGCGTGCGATCGCGCATCGATGCATCGGGGTATCGCGCCATTGCGTTGGGCGCGCCATACCAGCGACGCGTGATGTTCCGCGTCGAGCCGTCTCGCGCGGCCCCTCAGCGCGCGGAATTGCCCGACAGCGCCAGGTAGTCGAGCCCCTGGCTCAGCAACAAGCGCATCACCGAGGCACGCTCCGTGACCGGCTGCGCCTGCAGCGCATCGAGCAGCCAGCCGACCGAACGGCAACGCGACGCGTGCTCGTTGCCGTTGAGGCCCGCGAGGAAGCCGTCGTTGAGGATGGCCGCACGCACACCGGCGGCCTTGAGCGCCTGCTGCGCACCGGCCGCGTCGTACGGCTGGCGCGGATTCTGCGCGGCGGCAAGGAAGAAGTTCGTGACCGCATCGGCGAAGCGCACTCGACCGGATTCGCTCAGTTGCGACGCCAGCCGCTGGTAGCCCTCCAGGGTGCGTTCCGCACCGGGATCGAACAGTTCGCAAAGCACCTTCGAGTCCTGCGTCGATCGCGAACTCGCATGCACCGCCTGGAACAGCGCGTCGACACTCGCATCCGGCGCCCGCATCACCAGCTCACGGCCGTCGGCCATCAACACGCCGGGATCGAAGCCCCAATCGGACAGCGACTGCGCGTGGGCGGGTGCGAGCACCGCGACGGCGACGAGCAGCAGCGAAGCAGCGGCTTTGCGAACCATGTGGATGTCAGCGATGGAGGGTGAGGCGAATTTACGTCGGCGGGGCTGAATGATGTGCTGTGTGGCGGTTACGCCTGCCCCTTGGCTGGGCTGCGGTCGCGGTCGCTGTCGTCCCCTGCTCTTGCTCTTGCTCTTGCTCTTGCTGTTGCCGTTGCCGTTGCCGTTGCCGTTGCCGTTGCCGTTGAACAGCCAACCACGCCTCAAGCCCTGGAGGGCAGCGCACAGGACGTGCGCTGCTGAGCGCGGAGGCAGGATGCCGACTCGCGAATGGCACCTACTCGTTCCCCGGTCGTGGGATTGCTGTGTCGGGGAAGACCGTTTCTTTTGGTTACGTTTGACCGAAGGGAATCCAGTCGGACTTTGGGTCAGCAAAGAAAAGTGACCCGGCCGGCTTTAGACGGACGGAAGCTTTGGCTCTTACTTCTGAAGGCAATGGGAAAGCGTGAAAAGTCCTTGGATCCCCGCCTTCGCGGGGATGACGATCAAGAGCAACGGCTGACGAGCAAGAGCCACAGCAGAATGGATCCCGGCTTTCACGGGCATGACGAGCGAGAAGCGCAGGCGTACATGCGCCCTGGCGCTCGCCCCAATCCCGGCTCCGCCCGGATGACGAGCTAAACCTACGCCCCCCGATCCCCCTCCAGCTCCTGGATCGCCTTTAGATCCCCCGCGGACGTCCGCGCCGCAACGGCGCTGAAGACCACGATGCCCAGCACGACCAGCAGCGCGCCGAGCAGCGCGTGGCTCTGCGGCCATGCCTCGCCCAGCCACAGCACGCCGATCAGCGTGGCGAACAGGATCTCCGCGGCCTGCATCGCCTCGGCGGCGGCCAGCGCGGTCGGGTTGTTGCGGACCATGCCGGTGGCCTGGAAGAACAACACCGTCGCGACCACGCCCGCGCCCAGTGCGACGCCGCCGGCCAGCCACGTCTGCGACATCGGCGGAGGGCCGACGGTGGCGAACGTGCACGCCGCCACCGCCAGCCACATCGGCTGGCTCGCCAGTGTCATGCCGAACACGCGCTGGGTCGCGTTGAGTTCCACGCCCGCGCGCTCCAGGTGCAGCAGCAGGCCGCGGTTGCCGAGCGGATAGGCGAAGGCGGAGATCGCGACCAGCGCCAGCGCGATCCACGCATCGCGATCCAGCGCGCCATCGCGATGGCCGAACTGCATCAGCAGCACGCCCGCGATCACCACCGTGCCGGTGAGCAGCGCGGGCAACGGTATGCGTGCGCGTTCGTCGCGATAGAGGAACGGCGCGCACAGCATGCCGGCGATCACGGTGAGCTGGAACGTGCCCGCGATCAGCCACGACGGGCCGCTCGATGCGGCATAGCTGAGGCACAGGTAGAACAGCACGAAGCCGATGCCGCTCCACAGCAGCCACGGGCCGGGATGTGCGCGGATCGCGCGCCAGACGGGCGCCATGCCGCCCTGCCACGGCATCACCGGCAACAACAGCGGCAGCGTGATCAGGTAACGCAGCGCCGCGGTCCACGCCCAATGGCCGCCATCCACCGCGGCGGCGCGGTTGAGCACGTAGGTGCAGGTGAAGAAGAACGCCGAGGCCAGCGCGATGGCGACTGCGGCCAGCGCTGTGCGTCGTGCGTTCACGTGCGCTTCCTGACGCGGATCGCGCTGGCCGGCACGTGCACTTCGTCGATGCCGCCCACGCGGATCGGCTGGCCGGGCTGCGGGCCCCACGCGTGCGCGTAGATCACTTCCCACGTCGCCGGTAGGCGGCCATCGCGCCGCCACGGCTCGTAGGCCTGGGCCGCACGGGTGAAGCGCGCACGGCCGGTCAGGCTGCGGCGGCGATCCGTCATCGCGTTGGTGGCGCCGAGCGTGCGCAGCTCGCGCATCAGGGCCGGCAGGTCGTCGTGGCCCATCACGAACTCGTCGCGATCGAGCACCGGATTCCTGAAGCCCGCCGCGATCAGCGCATCGCCGAACTGCGCGATCGACACGAACGGACTGACGTGCGGCGCGCTGTCGGCTTCGGCGAACGCGCCGCGCAGTTCGTGCAGCGTGTCGTGTCCGAACGTGGACACCAGCAGCAGGCCGTCGGGCTTGAGCACGCGACGGAATCCGGCGAACACCGCCGGCAGGTCCTCGACCCATTGCAGGCACAGGTTGGAGAACAGGATGTCGACGCTGGCATCGCGCAGCGGCAGCGCGCGCGCATCGGCGCAGACCGCATCCGGCCGGCGCGCGACGCCGGGAAGGAAGCTGGGGCGCCAGCCGCCGGCGTTGCTGCGCGCTTCGTGCAGCATCGGCAGGGCAAGGTCCAGCGCCAGCACGTGCGCCTTCGGCCAGCGCTTCTGCATCGCCACGCTCGCATGCCCCGGGCCCGCGCCGATGTCGGCGATCACCTGCGGCGGTGCGCGGTCCAGCGCGGGGTCGTCGAGGTAGTCCAGTTGTTCCATCAGTCGCGAAGCGACTTCGCGCTGCAGCGCGGCGGCGTTGTCGTAGCCGTGCGCGGCGCGGGAGAACGCGCGGCGGACCTGGCGG
This sequence comes from Lysobacter sp., assembly GCF_035655815.1. Lineage (NCBI taxonomy): Bacteria > Pseudomonadati > Pseudomonadota > Gammaproteobacteria > Lysobacterales > Lysobacteraceae > Lysobacter > Lysobacter sp. Next base: position 90,710 of record NZ_DASRTS010000037.1, on the reverse strand, counting down.
TGGTCGAAGGTGTCGGTCATCGGTTCCAGTACTGCTGTTTCTGCTCCCTCCCCGCTTTCAGGGGAGGGTCGGGGAGGGTCGTGGTTCGATTGCTGAGGCGGGGCGGCGAACGCATCCCCAACCAACCCTCCCCTTGAAGGGAAGGGCTTCAAGGCTAAGCAGGCGAGGCGACGGTGCGCATGAACGCATCGATTTCCGCGGCCACCTCGTCGGCCGCGCCGAGGAACGGCGCGTGTCCCGCGCTGGCGATGACCACGCTGCGCGCGTCCGGCGTCATGGCCGCGGCGGCGGGCATCGCGCCGGCTGGAATCAGCCGATCGCGGCGGCCGGAAATCCACAGGCTGGGCACGCGCAGTTGCGATAGTTCGTCGCGCAGGTCCAGCCGGTCGAGCAGCACCAGGCCTTCCTGCAGCGCGCGCGGGGCCGGTTCGCCGCGTTCGAACGCCTGCGCCTTCAGGCTGCGCAGTTCTTCCTGCGCGTAGCTTGAACCCAGCGCCTCCAGCGCGAGGAAGCCTTCCAGCGTTCCGCGGAAATCGCGGCCCAGCGCCTCGCCGAAATCGCGGAACAGCTGCGGCTTCACGCCGTGGGTCCAGTCGGGCCCGATCACGAAGCGCGGGGAGGACGCGATCATGATCAAGCCGCGCACTTCCTCCGGAAAATCCAGCGCAGCGCGCAGCGCGAACTGTCCGCCCAGCGACCAGCCCAGCCATACCGCATCGGGCACGCGCGCGACCAGCTCGGCGGCCAGCGTCTCCGGCACCAGCGGCGCCGCGTCCTCGCGCGCGTGGCCGTGGCCCGGCAGGTCGACCAGATGCAGCGTATAGCGGTCGGACAGGCGCTCGACCAGCGGTGCGAACAGCCCGGCGTGCATCGCCCAGCCGTGGATCAGTGCGAGCGCCGGACCCTGCCCGCGCGTTTCGATGTACATGCAGCCAACCTTGTTTGAGCGGTACGCGGCGCCGCGGCGCCTACGCCGCGGCCGATGCGGCCAGCGCCGCCAGTACCGCGAGTGCTTCGTCGCGGCGTTCGGCCGGGACCAGCAGATGATCGTGGTGGAAACCCGCCAGCACGTTGCACGGTATGCCGTGTCGCGCCAGCGCGGTGGCGACCGCCGCGGTCAGGCCGACGGCGTCCAGCGCCGAATGCACGCCCAGCGTCAGCCAGGCGGCGCGGAAATCGTAGGCCAGTCCGCGCGCGTCCGCGAAGCCGCAGGGGACCACGTAGGTGACGCCCTCGTCCTCGCGCACGGTGGCCAGGGCCGCGACGGCAAGCGCGGGATCGCCGTCGACGCGGGTCAGGAAGGCGTATTCGCCGTCGCGCGCGCGGGCCGTCAACGTGGCCAGCAGGCGCGCGAGGTCCCGCTCGCCGCTCATCGCACCAGCGCGGCCTCGCGCCAGTTGGTGGCGGCCATGCCCAGGCGGATGCGGTCGCGCACCTTGGCCATGGTCTCGACCAGGCCATCGACATCGGCCACGCCGTGCAGTGCCGACAGGGTCACGCGCAGCCGCGCCCGCCCCTCCGGCACGGTGGGCGGGCGGATCGCCGCGACCCAGTAGCCGGCCTGTTCGAGCGCGGCAGCCATTTCCAGCGCGCGGGCGTCGTCGCCGCACAGGACCGGCTGGATCGGCGTCTGCGAGTCCATCAGCTCCAGGCCCAGCGCGCGGGCGCGGTCGCGGAAACGGCCGGTCAGCTCGTCGAGCTTGGTCCGGCGCCAGTGTTCGGTGCGCGCCAGCTTGACCGCCGCCAGTGTGGCCGCGGCCTGCGCCGGCGGCAGCGCGGTGGTGTAGACGTACGGACGCGCGGTTTCGGCCAGATGGCCGATCAGGTCGGCATCGCCCAGCACCGCGGCGCCGTAGCCGCCCAGCGCCTTGCCCAGCGTAGCCAGCTGCAGCGGCACGTCGGCCACGCCCAGCTTGGCCGCCGCGACGCTGCCGCGACCGTCCGGGCCGACCACGCCGACCCCGTGGGCATCGTCCACATAGAGCAGCGCCTTCTGCACGCGCGCCACCAGGGCCAGTTCGCGCAGCGGCGCGATGTCGCCGTCCATGCTGAACACGCCGTCGGTGGCGAGCATCGCCGCGCCCTCGGGCATGCTGCGCAGTTGCCGGATCGCCCCTTCGGCGTCGGCGTGCGGATAGCGACGCAGGCGGCAGCCGGACAGGCGCGCGGCGTCGATGAGGCTGGCGTGGTTCAGGCGGTCCTGCACGCACACGTCCTCGTCGCCCAGCATCGACTGCACGACGGCGAGGTTGGCCAGGTAGCCGCTGCCGAAGAGCAGCGCGCGCGGGGCGCCCAGCCAGTCGGCCAGTTCGCGCTCCAGTGCGTCGTGGATCTGGTGATGGCCGCAGACCAGGTGCGAACCCACGCCACCGGCGCCTTCGCGCGAGGCGGCGTCCTGCAGCGCGCCGACCACGGCGAAGTGCTGCGACAGGCCCAGGTAGTCGTTGCCGCAGAAATTCAGCAGGGAGCGGCCGTCGACAAGGCAGCGCGCGCCATCGCGGTGCGTGACGGTGCGGCGCACCCGTACGCGCGAGGTCGCCGCGCGCTGGGCGCGGGCCGCGTCGACCCGCTCACGCCAGCTCGGGCGACTCATGAGTGCACCGCTTCACGCAGCGCAACTGCGTGCCGGCGCTTCGACGATGTCGGCATGGACGGTCTCCCCCTGTTCCAGCTTGGGCATCGGCTTCAGGCCCAATCGGGCAAACAATGCCATATCGCGCTCGGTGTCGGGGTTGCCGGTCGTCAGCAATTTCTCGCCGTAGAAGATGGAATTGGCACCGGCCAGGAAGCACAGCGCCTGCAGCTCGTCGTTCATGGCCTCGCGACCGGCCGACAGGCGCACCATCGAGCGCGGCATCAGCAGGCGGGCCACGGCAATCGTGCGCACGAATTCGAACGGGTCCAGCTCGGTGGTGCCGTTGAGCGGGGTGCCCTCGACCTGCACCAGGCGGTTGATCGGCACCGAGTCCGGGTGCGCGGGCAGGTTGGCCAGCGTCTGCAGCAGGCCGGCGCGCTGCTCGCGCGACTCGCCCATGCCGACGATGCCGCCGCAACACGTCTTCATGCCCGCGTCGCGCACGTGGGACAGGGTGTCCAGCCGGTCCTGCATCTCGCGGGTGTGGATGACCTGGTTGTAGAACTCCGGCGCGGTGTCCAGGTTGTGGTTGTAGTAGTCCAGGCCGGCGTCCTTCAGCGCGCGCGCCTGGTCGCCCGACAGCATGCCCAGCGTCGCGCACGTCTCCAGGCCCAGCGACTTCACCTGGGCGATCATGTCGGCGACCTTCGGGATGTCCCGGTCCTTCGGCGAGCGCCACGCCGCGCCCATGCAGAAGCGCGAGGCACCCGCGGCCTTGGCCTGGCGCGCCTTTTCGAGCACGGCCTCGGTGGACATCAGCTTCGTGGCTTCCACGCCGGTGTGGTACCGCGCGGCCTGCGGGCAGTAGCCGCAGTCCTCGGGGCAGCCGCCGGTCTTGATCGACAGCAGCGTGCTCACCTGCACTTCCGCCGGGTCGAAATGCTGGCGGTGGACCGTGCCGGCGCGATGCAGCAGCTCCGGGAACGGCAGGTCGAACAGCGCGCGGACCTCGGCGCGGGACCAGTCGTGGCGCGGCTCGGCCGCGGGGTGATGGCTGACAGCGGTCATGGGCGACATCCGACGGTCGTGGCGATGCGGGGCCGGCAGTCTGGAAACCATGACCGACTCTGTCAACCAAACACCCCTGCATGGAGTTGACAGCCTGTTGCACCGGCTCGGCTTTGCCCTGCTGCCGCCGCGCTGCCTCATCTGCGATGAACGTGGAACGAACGGGGTCGATCTATGCGCAAGTTGCCACGATCGGCTGCCATTCAACCGCGTCCATTGCGCACGCTGCGCGATGCCGATGGCCGTGGCCGCCGAAGCCTGCGGCACGTGCCTGCGCCGCCCACCGCCGCAGGACCTCACCCGGTCCGCGTTCGTATACCGCGCCCCGCTGGACCGTCTGCTGCCCCGCGCCAAGTTCCACGGCGACCTGGCCAGCACGCGCCTGCTCGGCCGGCTGATGGCCTGCGAACTGGCCGATGCGGAACGACCGCAGGCGCTGGTGCCGGTGCCGCTGCACCGCGATCGCCTGCGTCGACGCGGCTACGACCAGGCGCTGGAGCTCGCGAGGCCACTCGCCCGCGCCCTCGCGCTGCCGCTGCGCGACGACCTGCTGCGTCGTACCCGCGCGACGGCGCCGCAGTCGCGGCTTGCCTCACCGCAGCGCCGTCGCAACCTGCGTGGTGCATTTGTAGTGAGCACGTCGGGCGCATTGCCGATGCATGTCGCGCTGGTCGACGACGTCATGACCACCGGCGCCACGGTGGAAGCCGCCGCCACCGCGCTGCGACGGGCGGGCGTGGTGCGGGTGGACGTGTGGGTGTGCGCACGCGTGCCTTGACGGTCGCGGCCTGCCTGCAGGACAGGAGCGGAACGAAGCCGCGCGTGCGCAGGCGAACGCCCCGATGGCCGTGGGCTGCGCAAGGGTTGCGGAGGCACGTCGGCGCCGAGCTCTGGAACCCCTCCCCGACCCTCCCTGCGCCGCGAGGGGCGGCCGAGCGCCCGTTGGGACTACGGTCGCGGCGGCGGCTGTGCAATCTCCGCCCGCGCCCGCGCACCCGACCCGATTACCGCCTCGGCCCGGATCTCCATCGGCGCGTCTTTCGAAAACAGCGCGGTGGTGCCGACCGCGGTCCATGCGGGGTAGTGGTCCTTGAAGAACTCCCGGTGCGCCTTCAACGCCGGCTCGACGCGGCGGCGGAACTCGTCGTGGTCGCGCGCGACGTGGAAGCTCTGCAGCTCGACCACGTCGGCCATGTTCGCGCCGGCCTTTTCGAGGTGCGCCTGCAGTTGCTGGAACGCCCAGCGGATCTTCGCTTCGTCCGTGTCGCCCTCGATGGCCGGAATGCCCGAAACGATCACCCGGTCGCCCACGCGCACTGCCGGCGTGTAGTGCAGCCCGTGGTATGAGCCCTCCCAACCCGGCGGCGCGAAATGTTCGCGTGTCGGCGCCTGCTGCGCAGACACCGTGCAAGCCAGGCACGACAACACGACGGACAGGGACAGTCGACGCATGAGTGCACTCCTTCCGAGCGATTCGCCGGATTGCAGCACACACGTGCCGGCCCCGCGCGTGCCGCGTGGCGACAGAGATGCCCGGGCACATCCACGTGGCCTTCACATCGCGCCCACCGCTGCCTGTCCACGCTGCGCCGGCCGGTCCATGAAGCCAAGGAGGAGGTCGTCATGAGCGCAGCACTGTTCGGCAGTCTCAAGCGCAGCTGGTGGGTGCTGGTGCTGTACGGAGTCATCGGCGTGCTGTTCGGCATCAGCGCCTTCCTCTGGCCGGCGAAGACCGCCATCGCGCTGGCCTGGGCGTTCGGCGTGATGGCCCTGGCCGAAGCGGTCCTGAGCATCGTCGCGCTGGTCAGCAAGGACGTGGTGGTGTCGAAGGCCTGGCTGGTGCTGTACGCACTGGCGTCGCTGGTATTCGGCCTGATGGCCGTGGCCAATCCGGTCAAGACCGCCAAAGTTTTGTTGCTGCTGCTGGCCGCGTGGCTGATCGTCGCCGGCGTCTACCGCATCGTGCTGGCGATCCGCATCCGCAAGGAGATCACCGGCGAGTGGATGATCGCGCTGAGCGGACTGCTGGCGATCGTGCTCGGGGTGATGTTCCTCGCCTCGCCGGCGGCCGGGCTGGTCACGGTGACGCTGTGGATCGGCCTGATCGCACTGGTCTATGGCGTGCTGCAGGTCATGGCTGGATTCCGCCTGCGCAAACTGGGCCAGGCGGTCTGAGCGTGCCGCGTCCCGCCGGTCCGCAAGACCGGCGGGCGTCCGCTTACGTCCCGCGCAGGGCGAAGTCCGCGGCGATGCCTGCGAACACCGCCAGCCCGACCCAATGGTTGTGCAGGAACGCGCGGAAACATGCCGCGCGGTCGCGGCCGCGGGCGATGGCGAACTCGTACACGATCAGCGCGGCGGCCACCGCCAGTCCGACCCAGTAGTACGCCCCCATGCCGGCACGCTGGCCCACCAGCAGCAGCGCCAGCAGGAACAGGCCGTACAGCACGCCCTGTGCGACCAGGTCCATGTCGCCGAACAGGATCGCGGTCGACTTGCTGCCCATGCGCAGGTCGTCCTCGCGGTCGACCATGGCGTACCAGGTGTCGTACGCGGTGGACCACACGATGTTGGCCGCATACAGCAGCCAGGCCAGCGCCGGCACCTCGCCGCGCACCGCCGCGAACGCCATCGGGATGCCCCAGCCGAACGCCAGCCCCAGGTACACCTGCGGCAGGTGCGTGTAGCGCTTGAGGTAGGGATAGCTGGCCGCCAGCACCACGCCGATGAAACTCATCAGGATGGTCAGGCGGTTGAGCGTGAGCACCAGCGCGAAAGCCGCCAGCATCAGCACAGCAAACAGCACCAGCGCCTCGCGCCCGCGCACCGCACCGGTCGCCAGCGGGCGGCCCTTGGTGCGCTCCACGTGCGGGTCGAGCCAGCGGTCGGCGTAGTCGTTGATCACGCACCCGGCCGAGCGCGTCAGCCACACGCCCGCACTGAACACGAACAGCGTCCACAGCGGCGGCATGCCTTCGGCGGCCAGCCACAGGCCCCACCAAGTCGGCCACAACAGCAGCAGCCAGCCGATCGGACGGTCGCCGCGGACCAGTTGCCAGTACAGCGCGAGGCGGGATTTCCACGGCGACGCCGCGGGGGTTTCGAAACGTTCGTAACTCATACCAGCGGAAGACTTGATCGGTGCGGCGCGGTGGGGTGACCGGACGGGCGCGGCAGCACGCCGCCGCGCTTTGCCGCTAGAATGCCAGCCCCGCGCGGTGCGACGTGATCGACCGGTCACGCGCTTCCGCCGGGATCTCAGCCAGGCGCCCGTAGCTCAGCCGGATAGAGTAGTGGCTTCCGAAGCCATTGGTCGGGGGTTCGAATCCCTCCGGGCGCGCCATTCCCGCACCATCGGGTGCGGGAGCGGGCCTTATACTGGCGCGCGGCCGCCGTTGGGCGGTCGTTTGTCGATGGCTTCGCGCGCCCCGCCGGGTGCGCCATAGGTGGGTTTGTGCGCAATTACGACCTTGAATTCCTGAAGAAATTCTCGATGGTGATCGGCTTCCTGATGCTGGTCACGCTCGGCCTGATCGTCGGTGCGATGTACGTCCACCACCAGCTGCCGCCCGAGGTCAACCCGGACGTCGCCAAGCGCACCGCCGAGCGCATCGCGCCGGTCGGCGCGGTCTATGCCGGCAGCACCGGCGCCGCCGCCCAGCAGGCCGCCGCCGCGGCCGCCGCGGCCAAGGCCGCCTCGCAGGTCGCCTACGGCGGCACCACCGACGGCTCGGTGATCTTCAACAACCTGTGCACCGGCTGCCACACCTCCGGCGCCGGCGGCGCTCCGACCATGGACAGGGCGCATTGGGGCGAGCGCATCGCCAAGGGCACCGACACCCTGCACAAGCACGCCATCGAAGGCTTCACCGGCACCGCCGGCGTGATGCCGCCGAAGGGCGGCAACCCGGCGCTGACCGACGAGCAGGTCATCGCCACGGTCGACTGGATGCTGGCCAACCTCAAGTAAGGCCCGCTCCACACCGCTTCGCACGACGCCGCCTCCGGGCGGCGTTGTCGTTTCAGCGCCTGCCCGGCCGGGGCCGACAAGCCGCTGTCGCACCGGGCCGCGATAATGCACGCCCGGCTTTCCTGGCGAGCGCCCGATGATCCGTCCGAACCTGTTGCCGCGTGCGGCGCTGCTGCTGGCGCCCGGCCTGCTGCTGGCCTGCAGCGCGCTGCCCACCGCCGACCGCGCTTCCGTGCAACCCATCGGCCATGTGCAGGGCGCGCAGGCACGCAGCGCGCTGGTCGGTCAGGCCGTCACGGTGCGGGGAGTCGTGACCGCCCGCGTCGACGACGGCTGGTTCGTGCAGGATCGGGGCGACGGCGACGACGCCACGTCGGACGCGATCTTCGTGCAGGGCGCGCGCGATGACGCACAGCCGGGCGACGAGGTCAGCGTGCGTGGCGTGGTCGCCGAACTCGAGGCCGGTGCCGGCACACGCACCGCGCTGGTGGATGCACAGGTCGACCGCGTCGGCGCCGGTGAAGTCGATGCACTTGCACTGACTGCCGCACCCGCACAGTGGGAATCACTGGAAGGCATGCGCGTGCGCGTGGATGCGCCGCTATACCTGGCCGAGGCCCGCGAACTGCAAAAGCGCGGACGCGTGCAGGCATCGCTAAACGAGCGCCTGTGGCAACCGACCGAGCGCGCCATCGCGGGCAGCGACGAGGCGCGCGCGATTGCCGCCGACAACGCGCGTCGCTCGCTTTATCTCGAAGGCAACGCCTGGCCTGCGGAGATGGCGCACGCGCGCACCGGCAGCCGCATCGTGCAGCCCTCCGGTGTGATCGACCACAGCGGCAAGGCCTACGCGCTGCGACTGGACGCTGCGCCCTCCGTGCAGGCGGCGCAACGCCCGCAGCCGCCGCGGGTGCCCGGCAACCTGCGCATCGCCGCGCTGAACCTGGAAAACCTGTTCAACGGCGACGGTCGTGGAGGCGGCTTCCCGACACTGCGCGGCGCGCGCACGCCGCAGGAGCTGTCCGCGCAGCTGGGCAAGCACGTGGCTACGCTGCGCGGCCTGGACGCCGACGTGGTCGCGCTGATGGAACTGGAGAACGACGGCTACGGCCCGCAATCCAGCCTCGCGGCGCTGGTGAACGCACTCAATGCGGACGGCGGCCGCTGGCGTTTCGTCGATGCCGGACAGGGGCCGGGCGACAACGCGATCCGCGTCGGGCTGATCTACCGTGCCGATCGCGTGCGCACGCGCGGCCGGCCGGCGACGCTGGAAGCCGGACCGTTCGGCCCGCACAGCCGCGTGCCGCTGGCGCAGGCGTTCGCACCGGTGCGCGGCGGCAAGACGTTCGTGGTGGTCGCCAACCACTTCAAGTCGAAGGGCTGTACGGATGCCGAAGGCGCCGACCGCGACCAGCGCGATGGCGCCTCCTGCTACAACGCGATGCGCACCGATTCCGCGCACCGCCTGCACGCGTGGCTGGCCACCGACCCCACCGGCCAGCGGTCGGACCTGACGCTGGTCGTCGGCGACTTCAATGCCTATGCGGGCGAGTCTCCGGTGCGCGCGCTGATCGATGCGGGCTGGCGCGACGCATTCGCAGCGGCTGGTGTCGCCGAACCCTACAGCTACGTGTACGACGGCCGCATCGGACGGCTCGACCACGCGCTGCTGAGCCCGGCGTTCGCGCAGCGCCTGCGCGGCGCGGCCGAATGGCACGCCAATGCCGACGAACCGGAATCGTCCGGCTACCGCGACGGCGGCGAAGGCCCGTGGCGCAGTTCGGATCACGACCCGCTGCTGCTCGGCTTCGAGTTGTGAGCGCGACAGCGTGTTGCCACGGCGGCGACGGGGCCTGAATCCGCCACGCCGTATCATGGCCGCATGAACAACCCCGCCTTCCCCACCGCGGAAACCACCACGCTGCACCTGGATGGACCGGCCGGCGTGCTGGAAACCATCGTCGAGGCCCCCGAGGCGCCGGAGAGAAACGCGGTGGCGATCGTCTGCCATCCGCTGCCGACCGAGGGCGGCACGATGCACAACAAGGTCGTGACGATGACCGCACGCGCGCTGCGCGAGTCGGGGCTGGCCACGGTGCGCTTCAACTTCCGCGGCGTCGGCGCGTCGACCGGGAGCTTCGACCAGGGACGCGGCGAAGCCGACGACCTGCGCGCCGTCGCCGCGTGGGTACGCGCACAGCGGCCCGATGCGCAGCTGTGGCTGGCGGGCTTCAGCTTCGGCTCGTACGTCACGCTCAAGTGCGCGTCGGAGCTCAAGCCGTCGATGGTGATCTCGATTGCGCCGCCCGCCGCGGGCCGCAACTGGGACTTCAGCGCCATCGTGCCGCCGGAATGTCCGTGGCTGGTGATCCAGGGCGAGTCGGACGAGATCGTCGACCCGCAGGCGGTGTATGCGTGGCTCGACAGCCTGAAGCAGCTGCGCCAGCCGCCCGAGCTGGTGAAGATGCCCGACACCAGCCACTTCTTCCATCGCCGCCTCATCGACCTGCGCGGCGCGATCAAGCACGGCATCAAGGCTTATCTGCCGCCGGAGCAGCCCCAGCACGCATGAACGCACGCACTGCGGCGGAGTCCGCCAACGCCCCGGCTCACACAGCGCCTTCGGCGGTCTATGCCGCCGGCGTGGCGCGCGGCGACTGGACCGACGACCCCGCGCAACATCCCGCCCTGCGCGAACTCGACCGCATCCACGCGGCATTGCTGGATCCGCCGCGCCGCAGCCTGTTCGACAGCCTGCTCGGGCGCAAGCCCGAAGCGCCACAGGGCCTGTACCTGTGGGGCGGCGTGGGCCGCGGCAAGACGTTCCTGATCGACCTGTTCTACGACGCCCTGCCCTTCCACGACCTCGCGGACCACGGCGGCACCAGCGATGCGCCGGCCAAGCGCCGCACGCACTTCCACCGCTTCATGCGCGAGGTGCATGCGCAGTTGCGCGCCCATGCCGGCCAGAGCGATCCGCTGGCGACCATCGCGCGCGAGTGGGGCGGACGGCTGCGCGTGCTGGTGCTGGACGAGTTCTTCGTCAACGACATCGGCGATGCGATGCTGCTGGGCCGCTTGATGGAGCGCCTGTTCGCAGAAGGCGTGGCGCTGGTCACCACGTCCAACACCGAGCCGAAGAACCTCTACAAGGACGGGCTGCAGCGCGACAGCTTCCTGCCGGCCATCACGCAGATCCAGAAGCACTGCAAGGTGCTGTACCTGGACAGCGCGCACGACTACCGCCTGCGCGCGCTGACGCGCTCGCCGGTGTACCGCGCGCCGCTGGACGCGGCCTCCGACACCTGGCTGGGCGAGCGCTGGCACGAACTGTCGGCCAGTTGCCCGCGCGAGCACGGCCCGCTGGTCATCGACGGCCGCGAGATCCCGGTGCGCGCGCTAGCCGAGGGACACGCGTGGTTCGATTTCGCCGCGCTGTGTGAAGGCCCGCGTGCGGCCAGCGACTACATCGAGATCGCCACCGAGTACCACACGGTGCTGGTCGGCGGCATTCCGCTGTTCGACGGCAGCAACGACGACCCCGCGCGTCGCTTCGTGCACCTGATCGACGAGTTGTACGACCGCCACGTCAATCTGGTCTGCACCGCCGCCGCCGCGCCGCCGTCGCTGTATTTGGGCAGGAAGCTGGCGCACGCGTTCGAACGCACCGCCTCGCGACTGATCGAGATGCAGTCGGCCGAATACCTGGCGCTGGAGCATCGCGGGTGAACGTCCGTTGCCGTCGGCGCTGGCGCATCGGCGGTGCGATGGTGTATTCGATGGTCCTGCTCTTGCTGGGTGGATGCGAGCCGGCGCGGCCGGCACCACCGGCAACGTTCCCGCTGGCGCTGGCCACGGGCCATCGCATGCATGGCGAGTTCCGCGTCGTCACGCGCGATCTGTACTCGGTCGAGCTGGATTACCTCCACCGCACCGACGAGGAACGCGCGCTGGCACAGTGGCGCTCGGTCGGCGCCACGTTCGGCACCGACCTCACGCTGAAGGTCGCGCTGCGATCGCTTGATGACCCCGACATGCCGGCGCTGGAACGCGAGGTGCGGCGACCGGAGCGCATGGCCCATGACGCGAATTCCATCTCGACCGAGTTGGTACGGGCGACCCTCGCTCCTGGCGCGTACGCGCTGGAAGTTGCCGTGATCCAGGCCGACACTTCCTTCGCGACGCAACCCGTGCGGGTGCAGATAGTGGAGACGTACACCGGCAAGTGATTCGCGTAGTCGATCGCGCGACGGCGTGCTGACGGGTCGCTACCTGGGCGCGCAATGCATGGGTGAGGAGAAGGCACGACGCGTGCGCGAGCGTGTGGACCTGTCGGCGTATCCGCTCGTGTACGCCTATGGCGACACGAAGGAAGACCGCGAGTTGCTGGAGCTTGCGCACCGCCGCGTGTATCGCTGGCAGGAACAGGCCTGAAAGCGATGTGCAATCCGCGGTAGCGGGCGTTTCGGATTGTTCCGATGTGCGCGCACGGACGTGCACGCGATGGTGGCGGCCCCTCGCCATCGACACGTCCATGGAAAGTCGCCCGAACCTCCCGCTCATTGCCGGTGCGCTGCTCAGCGTCGCCGCGGCCACCGTCCATGCGGCCTGCCTGACCTACGGCGCGCCGCTCTACCGAATGCTCGGCGCCGGAGACGACATGGTGCGCATGGCCGGGCGCGGCGAAATGCTGCCGGCCGCCGTGAGCCTCACGCTTGCGGCCGGCATCGCGGCGGCAGCGGTGTACGCGTTCTCCGGAGCCGGAATGCTGCGGCGGCTGCCATTCGCGCGTACGGTGCTGTGCCTGGTGACCGCGGTCTATCTGTTCCGCGGCATCGGCTTCGGCGTGTTCGTGCCGCTGTTCCCTGAGAACCCGTTCGGCTTCTGGATGTGGAGCTCGGCGTTCTCGCTGCTCGCGGGATTGCTGCACTACGCCGGTCTGCGTCGCGCCTGGGCGGACCTGGAACCACCAAGGTCGGACCTGCTGGCGTACTGAGCTACACGGGACGCCCCAGCGTGCGCATCAGCTGGTCGAAGCGCACCCAGCTGAGCTTGCGCCGGTATACCTTGTTGGTGGGCCGCCATTCGATGGCGCCTTTCGACACCAGCAGCGTTCCGAAGCGGCGCCCATCGCGTTCGACCACGAACTCGATGTCCTCGCGCCCCAGTTCGCGCCTGGGCAGGTTGAAGATGACCTTGTGCGCCATTGTGTCGCCTCCGGCGGAACCTCGGAGGCGACTGTAGCGCCGCCGCGTCAAGGCGCCGTTGGCGCCCTTCGCCACACCAGGCAGCGATTGTTGGCGGGCATCGCCACGTCCTCGACCATTTGCAACGCGATTCCGGCCGCCAGTGCATTCACCGCCTCTGCGTCGCGAATGCCCGAGCGCGGATCGCGCGCCTTCAGCCATGCATCGAAATCGCGATTGCTGTCGCTGGTGTACGCGCCGCCGTAGTTGAAGGGCCCATACACCACGACGATTGCATCGTCCGCCAGCATGCCGTCCAGCCCCGCGAAGAATGCTTCGACTACGGGCCACCCCATGATGTGCAGCGTGTTGGCGCTGAAGACCGCATCGAAGTGGCCATCGCCCGCCCCCGCGCGCGGCCAAGGGCCGGTCGCGACATCCAGCTCGACCGGCAACGACGTGTTCGTCAGCTGCGCCTCGTCCAGCCACATGCGGATGCCGGGGAGGTTCTCGGCGCGATCGCTGCACTGCCACTGCAGCCACGGCATCGCCGCCGCGAAGTACACCGCGTGCTGCCCGGTACCGCTACCGATTTCGAGCACGCGGTGTCGATCCTGGAAATGGCGCTGCAGTACTTCGAGGATGGGCTCGCGATTGCGGTCGCAGGATGGAGAATGGGGGCGCTCGGTCATGGGATTGGTACAGCACGTTGGGGCAGGAGGACTGCTTTGGTGATCGTGATATTCGTAGCTGTATTACTGCGCGAGGCGCGCTCCGCTTCATTTCGGCAGTGATACCGAGCACTCCGGTTCGCGCGCAGGCTCTTGTCTTTGATCTTTGATCTTTGTTCTTGCTCTTTGCTCTTTCTCTTCGCTCGTCATTCCCGCGAAGGCGGGAATCCAGGGACTTTTCACGCTTTCCCGGTCGCCTGTGAAAAGCGGAACAGCCAAAGCTTCCGTCCGTCTGAAGCCGGCCGGGTCACTTTTCTTTGCTGACCCAAAGAAAAGTAACCCAAAGAAAGGGTCTTCCCCGACACAGCAGTCCCACGACCGGCAAAGGAGTCGGGGCCCCGCAAGTCGGCATCCGTGCCTCCTTGCTTAGCGCCGCACATCCCTGTGCGGCGCCCTACGGGTCTAGAAGTGCGATCGGCTGTTCAACAGCAACAGCTGCAATCCGGCGACGGTCCTTCTTCTTCACCTCGCAAGAGGGCGGCCGGCTACCAAGGGCGGCAGTCCGCATGTAAACACATGGTTGATCCGTGAAGCGGCGCTGGACGTTCTACTAAACGCGAAGTGGAGCAGACCCGTCTCCGAGCGAGGACAACAGCAGAATCGATCCCGGCTTTCGCCGGGATGACGAGCGAAGAATGAGCGCGTCGTCGCTGGGGCGCACATCGGGACGACGAACAAGAAAACCATACGACCCGCCCCGTCATCCCAACGCACAAGCCAACCGACTATCCTTCCCCCGTTTACACCCCGCACACACCCCGCAGCGCAGGGTGCGCCCGAACCACGAACCGGAGAATCGCCATGATCCGCAGCCTGTCCCTCGCCGCTCTTGCCCTCGCACTGGCCGGTTGTGCGTCCACTCCGCCGCCGGCAGCCGGTGGCCCGACGGCGCCCAGCGGCGTGTGCAATGCGGAAGGCGCGCGCTGGGCGATCGGTTCGGCCGTCAACGACGACGTGGTCAACCGCATCCTGCGCGACACCGGGAGTCGCGATGCGCGCGTGTTGCGTCCGGGGCAGATGGCGACGATGGACTTCCGCGAGGACCGGGTGAACGTGGACGTCAACGATCGCGGCGCGATCACCGGCATCCGCTGCGGCTGATGCGGCGCGAAGCGGCGCGCCCTGTTCGGCGGGCGCGCCGTTTCCGACCTGAGGAAAACCACCTTGCGCAGATCGCTACCGTGGCTCATCGCGCTTGTCGCGTTGCTCGGCCTGTGGACGTGGACGCAACGGCCGGATACCGGCCGCCTGCATGCACCGGCTCCAGGCGCAAACAGCGTCGGCGGTTCCGTTCCGGCCACATACCCGGAGTTCCTGCCGCGCGAGGCGCATGTGGTGCTGGAGCGCATGGCGCGTGGCGAGCCGCATCCGTACCGGCAGGACGGCGGCGTGTTCCAGAATCGCGAGAAGCGGCTGCCGGCGCAGCCTCGCGGCTATTACCGCGAATACACGGTGGAAACGCCCGGTTCGGCCGACCGCGGCGCGCGGCGCATCGTGACCGGAGGCGATCCACCGGTCGAATACTGGTACACGCAGGATCACTACCGCAGCTTCCGCCGCTTCGAGCTGCCTGCCCCGGAGGTCCGCCCATGAGCGCCGTCGACCTGCGCGCCATCCTGGCCGATGCCGACCACAGCGGTGCCTACTTCATCGACGAACGCGACGGCGACGCGATGGCGCAGACCGGTGCCGCGCTGGGTTACGAGGTGATGCGCGTCGACCTGGCGGACTGCACCGACAAGGGCGACCTGCTCGGCCGCATCGCACAGGCCGGAGGTTTCCCCGAATGGTTCGGCGGCAACTGGGATGCGTTGTCGGATGCGCTGCGCGATCTGTCCTGGCGACGCGCACCGGGCTACCTCTGGCTCATCGTCAACGCGGCGACGTGGCGCGCGGCGCACGGCGAGGATTTCGACGTGCTGCTCGACGTGCTCAACGAGGCCGCCTTCGAGTGGGCCGGCGATGGCGTTGCGTTCTGGGCGCTGCTGGCGTTTCCGGGCGACCAGTTGACCGCGCTGGAAGACTGACGACGGCTGGGCCGCCTCAGATCCGGTCGTCTATGCCGGTAATCCCGGACTTCTTGGCGCAGTGCGCGCAGCAGTAGAACTTGCCGTCGTGTTCGGCGCCATGGCCGATGATGTGGCAGCCGCAGTGCTCGCACTTGGGCGCGAGCTTGTGGATCGCGCATTCGAACGAATCGAACGTGCCGCTGCCGCGCACCGTGGTCACGGTGAAGGCCTTGTCGTAGTCGTTGCCGCAGACGTCGCAGGTCGGCATGGCGTGCTCCCTCGCGTGGAAAGGAACACGCAGTCTTGCCACCGCGCCGCGCCGGCAGGGTGAAGCCGGCGCCAAGGCGATGTTAACGGCCGCGCTCAGCCCGGCTCGGTTGCGCCCGACGGCGCCGCGGGCTGCGGTGCACGCGCGTAGCGCCATGCGATGCCCACCGCGAGCGCGAGCAGCACGCCGGCGATCAGGAACGGTGCACCCGGCAGGTGCACCGGCGCGCGCGAATCGATGAAGTAACCGAAGCTGCCTGCGAACAGCACCGGTCCGATGATGCCGGCCAGGCTCACCAGGCTCATCAGCGCGCCCTGGATGCGGCCCTGCACCTCCGGCCCCACCTGGCGCGTGATCAGCGCCTGCGTGGACGGCGCCGCCAGGCCCCAGACCGCCGAGATCGGCAGGCCGATCAGGAACATCCAGCCCACGTCCGCGAAACCGTAGATGCCGAAACCAATGGCGCCGCAGGCCAGGCCAAGCATCAACGCGCGGCGCTCGCCCAGCGCGTGCACGGCCTTGCCGACCAGGCCTGCCTGCACGATCACGTTGAGCACGCCGACGACGGCCAACACGTAGCTGACCTCGCGCGGACCCCACCTGTACTGGTAATCGGCGAACAGCACGAACACGCTGGGATACACGTAATGCGCGAGGTTGGCGATGAACACCACGGCCGCCAGGCCGAACACCTGCGGGTAGCGCTTGAGCAACGCCAGCGAGCCCACCGGATTGGCATGCGACCAGTCGAAGCGCGGGCTGCGGCGCTCCTTCGGCAGCGACTCGGGCAACACGAACAGGCCGTACGCGAAGTTGAGCAGCGCCAGCCCCGCGGCGAACCAGAACGGCAGGCGCAGATCGATCTCCCCAAGCGCGCCGCCGATCAACGGCCCGACGATGAAGCCCACGCCGAACGCCGCACCGAGCAGGCCGTAACTCTTGGCGCGCTTTTCCGGCGGCGTGACGTCGGCGACGTAGGCGTTGGCCGTGGTGAAACTGGCCGACGTGATGCCCGAGATGATGCGCCCCACCAGCAGCCACGCCAGCGACGGCGCCAGCGCCATGAACACGAAGTCCAGGCCCAGGCCGAGGCACGACAGCAGGATCACCGGCCGACGGCCGAAGCGGTCGGACAGCGCGCCCTGGATCGGCGAAGTCACGAACTGGATGCCGGCGAACAGGAATCCGAACGCCGCCACCCAGTACGCCGCATGCGCGGTATCGCCCCCGGCGAACTGCTCGATCAGGTGCGGCAGCACGGGAATGATCAGCCCGAACGACAGCACGTCGATCAGGATGGTGATGAAGATGAAGACGAGCGCGGCGCGTCGGCGCGCGCCCGTGGCGGGAGCGGTGTCGGTCACGAGGGCCGGGATGCGGTCGGGAAGGCGGGAAGTTTAACGCCGCGATGGTGGCAATGCGGGTCTGGTGCGCGCGTTTGCGTGACCGGGCCAATGGTCGCTGCGCGGTCTGGTTCCGCTGTGCCAGGTGTGAGCCGCGATTGCCGCAGCAACGGCTCTCGTGCGTTTTGGGGCGTGGCCCCATTTCGCGCTGCCGCTGCCCGTTTCGCTGTCGCCCCTCGCCCACGCTCGTCATCCCGGCGAAAGCCGGGGTCCATTTGTTGTCGTTCTGCTTCGCTTAGTTAAGCGACAGCCCTTCAGAGGGAACGGGCAAAACGCGGAGAGGAACTGCATCCCCGCCTTCGCCGGGATGACGGGCAAGAGCAGGCCAGGGCGCCTGATTGCGGTTGCGGCTGCGTTGTGATTGCAGTTGCGGTTTCTATCCGGGCAGCCAGGCAACCTGGAACGCCGACTCCATGGGCATCACGCAGGTCGTTCGCGTGCTGCACGCAACCGCAGAAGGATGAGCTGGCCGCAAACAGAGGAACGCGCGCACCTCACCCTACCAGCAACCGCACGATCCCGGCCGCGGCTTCGCGGCCCTCGTATGCGGCCGTGACCACCAGGTCGGCGCCGCGCACGCCGTCGCCGCCGGCAAACACGCGTGGGTTCGTCGTCTGGAACGGCAGCGCGTCCGATGCAGCCGAGCGCCGTGAGCCGCAGCCCGACGCGGGTTGTGTCACGCGGATGCGCCCGTTCGACTCCAGTTCGATCCCGTGCGCCGACAGCCACTGCGGCGGATCGGGCTGGAAGCCGAAGGCGATGATCACCACGTCGGCGGCCAGCACGGATTCGGTACCGGGTACCGCTTCCGCGTTTCGGCGGCCGCGCGCATCCGGCTCGCCCAGCTGCGTCTCGACCACGCGCACACCGGTGACCTCGCCATCGTCGCCCAGCAGCGCCAGCGGCTGGCGGTTGAAGAGGAACTGCACGCCTTCCTCGCGCGCGTTGGCGACCTCGCGAGCCGAGCCGGGCATGCTGGCTTCGTCGCGCCGGTACGCGCAGGTCACGCGCGCCGCGCCCAGGCGCACCGCGCTGCGCACGCAGTCCATGCCGGTATCGCCGCCGCCCAGCACAACCACGCGCTTGCCGTGCAGGTCGGGCAGGGCGACGCGGTCTTCCCAGCCGGCGATCGGTCGCGCGTGCGCTTCGTCGTCGCCGTGCACCAGCCGTCCGTTGTGCACCAGGAACGGCAGCGCCGGCACCACGCCTCGCAGGTCCTGGCCAGGCAGGCCGCCGTCGGTGTAGCGGTAACTGCCCAGGCCCAGGAACACCGCATCGAACTGCGCCAGCAATTCGTCCAGGCCGACGTCGCGGCCGATCTCCACGCCCAGGCGGAACGCCACGCCCATGCCTTCCAGCACCTCGCGGCGCGTGGACAGCACGGACTTATCGAGCTTGAAGCTGGGAATGCCGAAATGCAGCAGGCCGCCGATCTGCTCGTAACGGTCGAACACCACCGCCTCGATGCCCGCGCGTGCCAGCCGGTCCGCGCACGACAGCCCCGCCGGGCCCGCGCCGATCACCGCCACGCGCTTGCCGGTGGCCGCGACCCGCGACAGGTCCGGACGCCAGCCGTCCGCCAGCGCGCGATCGGCGATGTACTTCTCCACCGCGCCGATGGTGACCGCGCCGAACCCGTCGTTGAGCGTGCAGCTGCCCTCGCACAGGCGATCCTGCGGACACACGCGGCCGCAGATCTCTGGCAACGGATTGGTCTCGTGCGCGAGTGCTGCGGCTTCGGCGATGCGGCCTTCGCGCGCGAGTTCCAGCCAGTTCGGGATGTAGTTGTGCAGCGGGCACTTCCAGCTGCAGTACGGATTGCCGCAATCGAGGCAACGACCGGCCTGGTGCTTCGCCTCGGCTTCGCCGAAGCGGCCGTACAGTTCGCTCCAGTCGCCGCTGCGGCGCAACTCCAGCGGAATGCGCGACGGCATCTGCCGGGGCGTCTCGCGGAAAGCGAACACGGGCTTCTTGCTGTCCATCTTGCTCACGCGTGCCTCCGCTCATGTGCCGTCACTTCGCACGCAGCCATCTCCGCTCCCTCTCCCCGGCGAGGCGGGGGAGAGGGTTGGGGTGAGGGGGCGAATGCCGAAGGCGTGAGGACTTTTGCTTCCTTGCAAGCTGCAACGACAGCGAAAGCCCTCCTCACCCGACCCTCTCCCCCGGCACGGCCGAAGGAGAGGGAGCCACTGCAATCCGGGCCGGGACGCAACCTCATTGCAGGGAAGCGATGGCTCACGCCGCCCTCCTCAGATTCTCCGCCAGCGACTCCAGGCTCGCCGCCTTTGGCTTCACCAGCCAGAACTTGCCGAGGAAGTCGCGCATTTCGTCCAGGATGCGGCGCGCCCACAGGCTGCCGGTCAGCTGCACGTGCATGTCGAGCAGGTCGCGCAGGTGCGAGCGATGGTTCTCGAAACCGTCCGGCGCGATGCGCAGGATGTCGATCAACTCGTGGTTGTAGCGGTCGACGAAATCGCGCTCCATGTCCAGCACGTACGCCATGCCGCCGGTGAAGCCCGCACCGAAGTTCAGGCCGGTGCGGCCCAGCACCGCGACCACGCCGCCGGTCATGTACTCGCAGCAGTGGTCGCCCGCGCCTTCGACGACGGCCGTCGCGCCGGAGTTGCGCACGCCGAAACGTTCTCCGGCGCGGCCGGCGGCA
This sequence comes from Lysobacter sp., assembly GCF_035655815.1. Lineage (NCBI taxonomy): Bacteria > Pseudomonadati > Pseudomonadota > Gammaproteobacteria > Lysobacterales > Lysobacteraceae > Lysobacter > Lysobacter sp. The sequence continues at coordinate 70,838 of NZ_DASRTS010000037.1, read as the reverse complement.
TACAGCTCGCCACCCGTCGCGCCGTACAGGCAGGTGTTGCCCAGGATCGGCGTCTCGTGCGCGGTGTAACGCGCACCCTGCGGCGGCCGGATCACGATGCGTCCGCCTGCCATGCCCTTGCCGACGTAATCGTTGGCCTCTCCGTGCAGCTCGAATTGCAGGCCACCGGCGTTGAACGCGCCGAAGCTCTGGCCGGCGGTGCCGTCGAAGCGCACCGCGATCGGCGCATCGTCCATGCCGCGATCGCCGTGCAGCCGCGCGATGCGGCCGGACAGGCGCGCGCCGATGCTGCGATCGGTGTTGCGGATCGCATAGGCGTAGGTGCCGCCATGCTTGTGGGCGATGGCCTCGGCGAGGTCGGCGTCGAGTTGCAGAGCCAGGCCGGCGGGCTCGGCCACCGGTGTCGGAGCGCCGCAGCAGGCTGCGTCGGGAAGAGCCAATCCCCCCTGGTCCCCCTTTTGCAAAGGGGGGAATCCAACCCGCGGCGGCGCTGTCGCGTCGTCCGATCCCACCGCGCTGCTCGTCTCCCCTCTTTGCAAAAGGGGGGCTGGGGGGGATTTGCCCGGCACGCCTGCCAGCAGCGGCGACAGGTCCAGGCCGTGCTGGCGCTGGCCGTCGCCTTCCAGCTGACGAAGCAGGTCGGTGCGGCCAACGATCTCGCCCAGCGTGCGCACGCCCAGTTGCGCCAGCCACATGCGCACCTCCTCGGCCAGCAGGCGGAAGAAATTCTCCACGCGCTCGGGCAGGCCGGTGAAGTGGTCGCGACGCAAGGCGTCGTCCTGCGTGGCCACGCCGGTTGCGCAGTTGTTGAGGTGGCAGATGCGCAGGTACTTGCAGCCCAACGCGATCATCGGCGCGGTGCCGAAGCCGAAGCTCTCCGCGCCCAGCAGTGCGGCCTTCACCACGTCCAGGCCGCTCTTCAGGCCGCCATCGGTCTGCAGGATCACGCGCTCGCGCAGGTCGTTGGACACCAGCGCCTGGCGCGCTTCCGACAGCCCCAGCTCCCACGGCGTGCCGGCGTAACGGATCGACGAGATCGGACTGGCGCCCGTGCCGCCGTCATGGCCCGACACGGTGATCAGGTCCGCGCCGGCCTTCGCCACGCCCGTCGCAATCGTGCCGACGCCCGCGTGCGAGACCAGCTTCACCGACACCAGCGCCTGCGGATTGACCTGCTTGAGGTCGAAGATCAGCTGCGCCAGGTCCTCGATCGAATAGATGTCGTGGTGCGGCGGCGGCGAGATCAGGCCGATGCCCGGCATCGCGTAGCGCAGGCGCGCGATCAGCTCGTTGACCTTGTGCCCCGGCAGCTGGCCGCCTTCGCCAGGCTTGGCGCCCTGCGCGACCTTGATCTGCAATACCTCGGCGTTGACCAGGTATTCCGGCGTGACGCCGAAGCGTCCCGACGCGATCTGCTTGATCTTCGACACGCGCTCCGTGCCGTAGCGCGCAGGATCCTCGCCGCCTTCGCCGGAATTGCTGCGCCCACCCAGCCGGTTCATCGCGATGGCCAGCGCTTCGTGCGCCTCCGGCGACAGCGCGCCCAGGCTCATCGCCGCGGAGTCGAAGCGTTTCACGATGGCCGACACCGGTTCGACCTCGTCCAGCGGGATCGCCACCGCATTGGCGGTGTCGACTTCGAGCAGGTCGCGCAGCGCGGCCGTCGGGCGTTCGTTGACGGCGGCGGCGTAGCGCAGCCAGTCGCTCCAGTCGCCCGTGCTCACCGCGCGCTGCAGGTTCATCACCACGTCGGGGTTGAACAGGTGGTACTCGCCGCCCGGCGTGTACTTGAGCAGGCCGCCGATGGCGGGCAGCGCGTTCGCGTTCCAGGCGTGATCGGCCAGTTCCTGCGCGTCGGCCTGCAGGTCGGCGAAACCCGCGCCGCCGATCCGCGAAGGCGTACCGGCGAAGCACAGGTCCACCACCTCGCGATCCAGGCCGACGATCTCGAACAGACGCGACCCGCGATAGCTGCCGATGGTGCTGATGCCCATCTTCGAGATGATCTTGAGCAGGCCCTTCTTGATGCCGCGCCGATAGCTGCGGCCGATCTGCGCGACTTCGCCGTGCTTGGTCTTGAGGATGCCGCGCACGCCCAGGTCGTGCAGTGTCTGGTAGGCCAGGTACGGATACACCGCCGTCGCGCCCATGCCGATCAGGCAGGCGAAGTGATGCGGATCGCGCGCGGTGCCGGTCTCGATGATGAGGTTGGATTCGCAGCGCAGGCCCGTGCGCACCAGGTGCTGGTGCACCGCGCCGGTGGCGAGCAGCGCGTGCACCATCAGGCGGCCCTGCTCGGGATAGCGGTCGCTGAGCACCAGCAGCACCTTGCCGGCGCGCGCCGCGGCTTCGGCTTCAGCGCAGATGCGCTCGATCGCGGCCTTCAGGCCTTCCTCTGGCGCGTAGTGCAGATGGATCAGCGCGTTGGCGTACTCGTACTGTTCCATCGCCAGCATCTGCCGCAGCTTGCGTTGCGACAGCACTGGCGAGTTGAGATGGATGTGGTTGACGTTGGCCGGGCCGTCGACGAACACGTTGCCCTCGCGACCCAGCTGCGTGGACAGCGACATCACGCAGTCCTCGCGCAGCGGATCGATCGGCGGGTTGGTCACCTGCGCGAACGCCTGGCGGAACTGGTCGTACAGCGGCCGCACCTGCTGGCTCAGCACCGCCATCGGCACGTCGTCGCCCATCGAACCGACGGCTTCCTGCTCGGTTTCTGCGATGGGACGCAGCACCTGCTCGCGCTCCTCGCGCGTGAGCTGGAACAGCTTCTGGAAGCGCGTCAGCGTTTCCGCGTCGAACGGTTCGGCGGCCAGCGCCGGGTCGATCAGCTCGGTCTGCAGGTAGGTCATGCCCTGCTTGAGCCAGCGCTTGTACGGCGCGCGTGCGCGGTTGATGCGGTCGATGGCGTCGGAGTCGAGCACCTCGCCCAGGTACAGGTCCACCGCGATCATCTCGCCCGGACCGAGCTTGCCCTTGGCTTCGATCTCCTCCGCGGGCCGCTCCCACACGCCGGCTTCGGACGCGATGAGGAAGTGGCGGTCGCGCGTGCGCATCCAGCGCGCGGGGCGCAACCCGTTGCGGTCCAGCGTGCACGCCGCATAGCGGCCGTCCACCGTGACGATGCCGGCCGGCCCGTCCCACGGCTCGGTGTTGAGCGCGTAGTACTCGTAGAACGCGGCGAGGTCGGCGTCCTTGTATTCCAGCGATTGCGTCGCCGGCGGAATCAGGATGCGCATGGCCTTGAGCAGATCCATGCCGCCGGCCTGCAGCAGCTCGAGCATGTTGTCGAGCGACTGCGAGTCCGAGCCCTGCAGCGTGATCACCGGATCGAACTCGGTCAGGTCCAGCGTCGGCGTGCGCCACGCATGCGCGCGCGCCTGCGCCCAGGCGCGGTTGCCGGAAATGGTGTTGATCTCGCCGTTGTGCGCCAGCAGGCGGAACGGCTGCGCCAGCGGCCAGCGCGGCGTGGTGTTGGTCGAGAAGCGCTGGTGGAAGACCACCACGCTGGCCGCCAGGTCCGCGCGCTGAAGGTCCGGATACAGCTGCGGCAGGCGGTCCGGCAGCACCATGCCCTTGTAGCCGATGCTCGCCATCGACAGGCTGACGACGTAGAAGTCGGCCACTTCGGACAGCTGCTGTTCGGCGCGGCGGCGCGCCAGGAACAGCGAACGCTGGAAGCTCGCCGCATCGAACGCACCCGAAGGCTGCACGAAGATCTGCTCGATGCGAGGCATCGTGCGGCGCGCGAGTTCGCCGCATGCGGCGGTGTCCACCGGCACCACGCGCCAGCCGGCGACATCGACGCGCTCGCGCTGCAGCTGCACGGCCAGCATCTCGCGCGCGTGCGCGGCCTGCGCCTCGTCGTGCGGCAGGAACACCAGGCCCGACGCGTAATGCGCGCGCAACGCGATGCCGGACTCGCGCGCCAGCGCGCGCAGGAAGCCGTCAGGCTGGCGGATCAGCAGGCCGCAGCCATCGCCGGACAGACCGTCCGCAGCGATGCCGCCGCGATGGGTCATGCGCACCAGCGCCTCGATCGCACGGTCGACCAGTTCGCGACTGGGTTTGTCGTCGAGCTGCGCGATCAGGCCGAAGCCGCACGCGTCCCGCTCGTCGTGGGGATCGTAAAGACCGACAGGACCGGGGCGATGCTGCTGCTCCATCGTTTCTCCGTGCGGGTTGTACCGCTGGGTTTGTCGAACGAGACAACGAACCTGGCTTCCGGCGACGGGGCACCGCGGTCCGCTCGCGCGGTCCGGCCTGCCTCACCACCCATGGTTCTTCCGACTAGACCACACTTTGTGCGCTGCGGCAATTTGTGGATCAACTCGGGCGCGGGCCGTCAAGTGCGGGGATGCAAGTGATTGATCAACCTGAGAAAACCAAGCGCCATGCGCCGGCGTTTGGTAACGATTGAAACCATTGAGACGGAGGTTGCGCGGGATCGATCGGTCCCAGGATGAGGACGCCTCGCAGAGTGCTCGTCGTCACGGCGAAAGCCGGGATCCATTTTGCTGTTGCTTCTGCCTGTCATCCCCGCGAAGGCGGGGATCCATGGACGTTTCACGCTTCACCGTTGCCTTGTCAGGAGCGACAGCCAAAGCTTCCTTCCCTCTAAAGCAGGCCGGGTCACTTGGCTTTGCTGACCCAGGTCCGACTGGGCGCCTTCTGTCAAACGTAGCCAAAGGGATCGGTCTGTTAGACAGCAAGAGCAACGGTCAACGCAATCGCACTAGCGATCCATGCTCGTCATTCGCGAAAGCGAATTCCGCTCTTTCGCCTGGTAGAACCATCCAGCAACTTAGAGACATGCCACTCGCGTCTTCGCCGCGAAAGAGCCAGAGTCCAGCCGGACCTTTTAGGCGGCGGGAACCTCTGGCAATTGCTTCACGGCAATCGGTAAAGCGTGGAGAGGCGCTGGATTCCCGCTTTCGCGGGGATGACGAACAAGGGCAACAACACAACGGATCGCAGCTTCACCGGATGACGAGCAACGGCGAAAGTGCCAGCTGCGCTTGCCCGCAGAGCGTGCCCGCAAGCATGAAAAGGCGCTGGATGTTCGGCTAAACCGAAGCAAGGCGGAATCCGCTTCGCCCGACGACTAGCGGGCAATCAACGGCGAAACTCGACTTTCGGTACACCTGACCCAAGCCACTCACCCTGCTGACAACGCGCTGTCAGCAGCCCGGTCCACAATGCCCTCATGGACACCGCCGGCCTCAAGCGATTCTGTGCCTCGTTTCCCGCCGCGGAGCAAACCCTGCACGGCGAGCCGTCGAACATCCTGGTCTATGCCGTCGGCGGCAAGACGTTCGCGTATTTCAAGACCAGCGAGCCGGAACGCTGGCGCTTCAGCTTCCGCGTCACGCCGGAGCGGTTCGTCGAGCTCACCGACCAGCCCGGCATCAAGCCGGCACGCTGGATGGGCCGCTGGTACTGGGTGACGGTGGTGGACGTGCGGCGCGTGCCTGAGGAGTACCTGCGCGAGCTGGTGACGTGGTCGTACCGGCGCGCGCTGGAGAAGCTCAGCCGCAAGCGCCGTGCCGAACTGATCGGCGGTTGATCACTTGCTGCTGACGTACTTCTCGCGGCGGATCTGCGGCACCGGCAGACCGTGGCCCTTCAGCGCTTCGAAGCACGCATCGACCATGTTCGGGTTGCCGCACAGGTAGGCGACGTCGCCACCGGCATTCGGACCAAACTCTTCGAGGAACTGCTGCACGTAGCCGTGGCGCACGTCGGGATGCGGGTTTTCCGGCAGTTCGCGCGAGAAGCACGGCACGAAACGGAAGTGTTCCGGATGCTGATCGGCGAACGCGCGGAATTCGCCGCCGTACAGCAGTTCGGCCGGCGTACGCGCGCCGAACAGCAGCACGACGCGGATGCCGCGCTCGCGGATCAGCGCGTCCAGCTGCGGCAGCATGGCGCGGTACGGCGTGACGCCAGTGCCGGTGGCGATGAGCAGGTAGCGCGCGTTGGTGTCGCTCGGCATCAGGCAGAACCGGCCGAACGGTCCGCTTGCGTCGACGTGGCCGCCGACGTCCAGTCCCTCGAACAGCGCCGTCGCGGCGCCGCCGGGCACGTAGCTCACCGCGATCTCCACCGCCTCGCCCGGGCCCAGCGCGTGGTCATGGATGGTCGCCAGCGAATAGCTGCGCTTGGTGGCCGTGCCGTCTGCGTAGGTGAAATGCACCTGGATGAACTGGCCGGGGATGAAGTCCAGCGGCTGGCCGTCGTCACGCACGAAGGTGTAGTGCCCGACGGTGGGGGCCAGCATCCGGCGCGAGACAAGCTTGAGGGGAAAGTGCTGGATGGCCAAGGCGGTACCGACGGTGATGCAACAGTGTGTGGCCGGAGCGCCCACACGAGGCCGCCTATACTACCGTCTATCGCCGCGCGGCTCGCGGCGCAGGCCTTCACGATGACTCCCGTTTCCGAGCCCATTCCGGCGGCACTGGCCGCGCCCGCACTGTCGGTCCGCGACCTGCGCAAGACCTACGACAACCGTGTCGAGGCGCTCAAGGGCGTCTCGCTGGACGTCGCGCCCGGCGATTTCTTTGCGCTGCTGGGTCCCAACGGGGCCGGCAAGAGCACGCTGATCGGCATCGTCAGCTCGCTGGTCAATCTCAGCGCGGGATCGGTGTCGATCTTCGGCGTCGACCTGCTGCGCGACCGCGACGCGGCGATGCGCCTGATCGGGCTTGTCCCGCAGGAGCTGAACTTCAACATGTTCGAGAAGCCGCTGGACATCCTGGTCAACTACGCCGGCTTCTACGGCGTGCCGCGCGCGGAGGCGCTGCGCCGGGCCGAGGTGGAGCTCAAGCGCGCCCACCTGTGGGAAAAGGCCAACGTGATGAGCCGCACGCTCTCCGGCGGCATGAAGCGGCGGCTGATGATCGCCCGCGCGATGATGACGCAGCCGAAGCTGCTGATCCTGGACGAGCCCACCGCCGGCGTGGACATCGAGATCCGTCGCGGCATGTGGAAGACGCTGAAGGAGATCAATGCCGCCGGCACGACGATCATCCTCACCACGCACTACCTGGAGGAAGCGGAGAGCCTGTGCCGCAACCTCGCCATCATCGACCGCGGCCGCATCGTCGAACAGGGCCCGATGAAGGCGCTGCTGGCCAAGCTCGACGTCGAAGGCTTCCTGCTCGACATCGACGGCCGCCTGCCCGCAACGCTTCCGGCCATCGAGGGCACCACGCTGGTCGCCACCGACGATCACACGCTGGACATCGAGATGCCACGCGCGATGGACCTCAACCGGGTGTTCGCCGCGCTGGGCGATGCGGGCATCCGCGTGCGCTCCATGCGCACCAAGTCCAACCGCCTGGAAGAACTGTTCGTCCGCCTGACCGGCGAGAACGCGCAGGACAGCACCGCGCAGACGCCGCCGGAGCAGGTGGCATGAACGACATGACGCAGACCACCTCCGAACTCACCGTCACGCAGCGCAACTTCGTCGCGCTGGGCACGATCGTCCGCCGCGAAGTCGCGCGCATCCTGCGCATCTGGGGCCAGACCCTGGTACCGCCAGCCATCACGATGACGCTGTACTTCCTGATCTTCGGCGGGTTGATCGGCTCGCGCGTGGGGTCGATGGACGGCATCAAGTACATGGACTTCATCGTTCCCGGCCTGGTGATGATGAGCGTCATCCAGAACAGCTACGGCAACATTTCCTCCAGCTTCTTCGGCGCCAAGTTCGGCCGCCACGTGGAGGAACTGCTGGTCAGCCCGATGCCGAACTGGGTGATCCTCACCGGCTACGTCGCGGGCGCGGTGCTGCGCGGCCTGATGGTCGGCGCGATCGTGCTGGTCATCGCGATGCTGTTCACCAAGGTGCGCGTGCCGCATCCGCTGGTCACCTTCACCACGGTGCTGCTGGGCGCGACGATCTTCTCGCTGGCCGGCTTCGTCAATGCGGCGTATGCCAAGAAGTTCGACGACATCGCCATCGTGCCGACCTTCATCCTCACACCGCTGACCTACCTGGGTGGCGTGTTCTATTCGGTGAAGCTGCTGCCGCCGTGGGCCGAGGCGATGACGCACGCGAACCCGATCTTCTACATGGTCAATGCGTTCCGCTTCGGCCTGCTGGGCGTGAGCGACGTGCCGCTGTGGGTGGCGTACGCGCTGATGCTGGCCTTCGTCGTGGCGCTGGCATCGTTGGGGCTGTGGCTGCTCAAGCGCGGCGTAGGACTGCGCAGCTGAGCGTGATGGTGCGCGTTCGTCCTGCGCTGATCGTGCTGGCGGCTGCGGCGATGGTCGCACCGCCGGTGTTCGCCGACGCGGCTCCGCCGAGCGTGGAGGCGCGCGCCGAAGCCGAAGCCGACGGCATGCTGCTCGCACAGGCCCTCTACTGCGGTGCGCCGGAGAACGTCGGCACGGCACTGATGGCCGCGCTGCAGCGGCGGGCGCAGGCGGCAACGCCCACGGGCGCGGGGAGTTTCGATGCGGTCGCCTATCAGCGCGTCGTGATGGAAGGATTCGAGCGCATGGCCGGAACCTTGAAATCCATAGACGCGCAGTGGGAGTCGGAATCGACCTCACCGTCTCCGCAACGCGTGCAGCAGTACGTCGAAGAATGCACGCAGGTGCAGCGCGAAGTGGACGCACTGCTCACCGCTGCAGACGATGCCGGTCCTTCCGCCATGCCCGCCTCCAGTCTTCCCTGACGATGCGCATCCTCGTTCTCGGCGCCGGTGGCACCGGCGGTTATTTCGGCGGCCGTCTGGCGCAGTCCGGCGCCGACATCACGTTCCTCGTGCGACCCGCGCGCGCGGCGCAGCTTAAGGCGCAGGGGCTGGCGATCCGCAGTCCCCTCGGCGATGCGGACGTGCGCGCCGCGCATGTCACCGCGGATGCATTGCCCGCACTGACCGGCGAGCGTCCATTCGACATGGTGCTGCTGAGCTGCAAGGCGTACGACCTGGACAGCGCGATGGAAGCCGTCGCTCCGGCGGTCAGCGGCAGTACGTGGGTGTTGCCGATTCTCAACGGCCTGCGCCACTACGCACCACTCGACGAACGTTTTGGCCGCGACCACGTCGTCGGCGGACTGTGCTTCATCAGCGCGATGAAAGGTCCCGACGGCGAGATCCTGCACCTGGGACAGCCGGCCTCCATCACCTTTGGCGAGCGGTCCGACCAAGCCGACAGCGCCCGCACGCGCGCCTTCGCGGATGCGTGCGCGCAGGCCGGCATTGACCATGTGCGCTCGCTGAGCATCGCGCGCGAGCAGTGGACCAAGTTCACCTTCCTGGCGACGCTGGCGGCGGGCACGTGCCTGATGCGTTCCAGCGTGGGCCGCATCGTCGCGACCGAAGATGGCGAGGCGCTGATGCGCGGCCTGTACGCCGAATGCGTGGCGGTGGCGGCCGCGGCAGGCGAGCCGATCGAGGTCGCCGCGCAGCGCACCGCGCTGGCGACGCTCACACAGCGCGGCTCGTCGCTGAAGGCTTCGATGCTGCGCGATCTGGAAGCCGGACAGCCGGTGGAAGCGATGCAGATCGTCGGCGACATGCGCCAGCGCGCCCGCGCCGCGGACCAGGACGTACCGCTGCTCGCCGCCGCGTGGACGCATCTGCAGGCCTATGAAGCGAGCCGCGAGGCCTCGTAAGGCACGCGATCAATGCGGTCGCGATGAAGCGGCTGACGGCCGGTCGAAGCGATAGCCGTAGCCCGGCACCAGGCACAGATAGCGCGGATGCTCCGCATCGTCGCCCAATGCCTCGCGCAGCCGCGCCATGACCGCGCCCAGCCGCGCAGGCGAGACCGGGCGCCGGCCCCACACTTCCTCCGCGATCTCGGCCGGCGAGAACACCTGTCCCGGCGAGCGCACCAGCAGGCACAGCACGGCGAAGGCATCCGGATGCAGCGGTTGCGGCCGTCCCTCGCGCAACAGGCGGCCGCCCGCCAGGTCGAGCGTGATGTCGTCGAAGACCAGCTGGGGCGGGTCGGGGCCGCTCATGGCAAATCGGCTGAGAATCTTCATCCCTACGCAGGCCGCTCCTTGATCCGGCCGAGCTTTGCCGGTCCGTCGCATACCCGGCGTGATGGCGGAGCGGTCGCGGCCGGCGGCAGGATGGTTTCAGCGCCCCGGCAGGCGGAAGAACGCGCGCGCCGCCGCGGTGGTCTGCGACGCTGTCGTGGCGACGTCCTCGCCGCGGTCGCGGGCCAGTTCCTCGACGATGTGGGCCAGGAACATCGGCTCGTTGCGGCGGTGCGAGGGCGCCGGCTTGATAGTGCGCGGCAGCAGATAGGGCGCGTCCGTCTCGATCATCAGCCGCTGCGCGGGGATGTGCTTGACCAGTTCGCGCAGGTGCTGGCCGCGGCGTTCGTCGCACAGCCAGCCGGTGATGCCGATGTACCAGTCGCGGTCCAGGTAGTCGAACAGCTCCGCGCGCGTGCCGGTGAAGCAGTGCACCACGGCCGGGCCGACCCGCCCGTCGAAGTTGTTCATCATCGCCATGAAGTCGGCGTGCGCATCGCGCTGGTGCAGGAACAGCGGCTTGCCCGTCTCGGCCGCGATCTGCAGTTGCCGTTCGAACGCGCGGCGCTGCGCCGGGCGGGGCGAGAAATCGCGGAAGTAGTCCAGCCCGCACTCGCCCACGGCCACGACTTCGCTGTGGGTGTGCAGCTCGCGCATTTCCGCATCGCACTCGTCCGTGTACTCGGTGGCGTGGTGCGGGTGTACGCCGGCGGTGGCGAACAGCTCGCCGGGATGTTGTTTCGCCAGCTTCAGCGCCAGCGGCGAGTGCTCGCGGCTGGCGCCGGTGATCACCATCTGCGACACGCCGGCCTCGCGCGCGCGCTGCAGTACCGCGTCGCGGTCGTGGTCGAAGGAGTCGTGGGTGAGGTTGGCGCCGATGTCGATGAGTTGCATCGCCGAATGTTATCAACTCGCCTGTGGGAGCCAGCTTGCTGGCGACAATGCGGCGGAAGCGCCCGGTCGCCAGCAAGCTGGCTCCTACGAAAGCATCGCAGGGGCACGTATCCTTTCGCGGTGAACCGTCCTGCCTTTCCGATCGACGCCCTGCTCCCGCAGATCCGCGCCAGCCTCGCGGCGCATCCGCGGTTGGTGCTGGAAGCGCCGCCCGGCGCCGGCAAGACCACGCAGGTGCCGCCGGCGCTGCTCGACGAGCCATGGCTGGAAGGCCGCAGGATCGTGATGCTGGAACCGCGCCGCGTGGCCGCACGCGCCGCCGCGCACTTCATGGCGCGCCAGCGCGGCGACGACGTGGGCGGCACGGTGGGCTATCGCATCCGGTTCGAGAACCGGGTCTCGTCGGCCACGCGCATCGAGGTCGTCACCGAAGGCATCCTCACCCGCATGCTGCAGGATGACCCGATGCTGGAAGGCGTCGGCGCGCTGCTGTTCGACGAATTCCACGAACGCCACCTGGCCGCGGACCTGGGCCTGGCACTGGCGCTGGACGTGCAGGCCGGCCTGCGCGAGGACCTGCGCATCGTGGTGATGTCGGCAACGCTCGACGGCGAACGGCTGGCGAGTTTCCTCGACGCCCCGCGCCTGAGCAGCGCGGGGCGCAGCTTTCCGGTGTCGATCGCGCACTTTCCCGCGCGCCGCGAGGAGGCGCTGGAGCACCAGACCCGCCGCGCCGTCGAGCACGCACTCGCACAGCACCCGGGCGACGTGCTGGTGTTCCTGCCGGGGCAGCGCGAGATCGCGCGCACCGAGCAGGTGCTGGGCAGCTCACTCCCTGCCCTGCAGTCGCAGGGGGAGGAGCAAAGCGTCGACATCCTCACCCTCCACGGCGAACTGCCCGTCGAGCAGCAGTCGCGCGTATTGCAGCCCGACCCGAAGGGTCGCCGCCGCGTCGTGCTCGCCACCAACGTCGCCGAGTCCAGCGTGACGCTGCCCGGCGTGCGCGTGGTCATCGACTCGGGCCTGGCGCGCGAGCCGCGTTACGACCCCAACAGCGGCTTCGCGCGGCTGGACGTGGTGAACATCGCGCAGGCTTCCGCGGACCAGCGCGCGGGCCGCGCGGGTCGCGTCGCAGAAGGTTGGGCGTATCGACTCTGGCCCGAATCGCAGCGGCTGGAACCGCAACGGCGTCCGGAGATCGCCCAGGTCGAACTGGCCGGGCTGGCGCTTGAACTGGCCGCATGGGGCGACGCCAACCTGCGTTTCGTCGATGCACCGCCGACCGGTGCGATGGCCGCCGCACGCGAGCTGCTGCAGCGGCTGGGCGCGCTGGACGACGGCAGCATCACGCCGCTTGGGCGGCGCATGCTGGCGCTGGGCACGCATCCGCGGCTGGCCGCGATGCTGCTGGCGCCGGCGAACCGGGACGAACAGGCGCTGGCGTGCGACCTCGCGGCCCTGCTGGAAGCGCGCGATCCGTTGCGGTCTCGATCGGACTCGGTCGCGGAGCGCTGGCAGGCGCTCGCCGCCTTCCGCGCCGGTCGCGTGGGTCCGGATGCATCGCGCTCGGCGCTGGCCGCGCTCGACCAGGCCGCGAAGCAATGGCGCCGTCGCCTGCGTCTGGACACCGCGCCGCCGAGCGGCATGCCCGCGCACCTGCTCGGCGACGTGCTGCTGCATGCCTTCCCCGATCGCATCGCGCGACAGCATCCGACCGACCCGTACCGCTACCAGCTGGCCAACGGCCGCAGCGCGCGGCTGTTCGACGAATCGACGCTGTACGGCGAGCCGTGGATCGTGATCAGCGAACTGCGCGACGATCCGCGCGATGCGCGCGTGCTGCGTGGCGCGCCGCTGGACGAACAACGCCTGCGCCGCGATTTCCCGCGTCGTTTCGTCACCGAGGATCGCGTCGTCTGGGATACCGCTGCGCGCGGCATCGCCGCGGTGCGCGAGACGCGCTACGACCGCATCGTCATCGAGAGCAGGCCGCTGGCCCGGCCCGATCCCGCGCGCTACGCCGATGCGTTGATCGATGCGGTGCGCCAACTCGGCCTCTCCGCGCTGCCATGGACAGAATCGCTGCAGCAGTGGCGCGCACGCGTACGCAGCCTGCGCGCGTGGATGCCGGAGCTCGCGCAAGGCGACGGCGCCCTGCCGGACCTGTCCGACGCGGCGTTGCTTGCATCACTCGACGGCTGGCTCAAGCCGGTCCTCAGCGGCAAGACCCGCCTGGACGCATTGAGCGAGCAGGAACTCGGCGAAGCCCTGAGGTCCACGATGGACTGGTCGCTGCGGCAGAAGATCGACGCCCTGGCGCCCACGCGCATCACCGTGCCGTCGGGCATGGAGCGCCGCATCGAATACGGCTACGACGACGCGGCGGACGCGCCGATCGCGCCGGTGCTGGCGGTGAAGCTGCAGGAACTGTTCGGCCTGGCCGACACGCCGCGCATCGCCGACGGCCGCGTGCCGCTGACGCTGCACCTGCTCTCGCCCGGCGGCAAGCCGCTGCAGATCACGCAGGACCTGAAAGGCTTCTGGGACCGCACCTATCCGGAAGTGAAGAAGGAAATGAAGGGCCGCTACCCCAAGCACCCCTGGCCCGACGACCCGTGGACCGCCACCGCCACGCACCGCGCCAAACCGCGCGGTACGTAGCCGGACTCTGGCTACACTCGCCCGATGAGCGCATCGCCCCTGCAGCAGCCTGAATTCCTGCCGTTCAAGATCGACCTGGTGATGCGGCGCGTGCTGTGGCTGCGGCTGGATGCGCAGCAGCGGCGCGAGGCGGCTTTCCTCGACGATCGCGCAATGCCGTCCGATCCACAGGGTGGATGGATGGCGCTGGACCCGCTGCTCGCCGCGGACAATGCCAACCCCACGCCTGCGCACGCGATCTTCCACATCGGCCATTGTGGTTCGACGCTGCTCAGCCGCCTGCTGGACAGCTGGCCGGAGTTGCAGGGCCTGCGCGAACCCTTGCCGCTGCGCACGCTGGCCGAGTTGTGGCCGATGCTGGGGCATCCGCAGGCGCGCCTTTCCGATACGCAGGCGGCACGCCTGATCGATGCGCTGTGGGCCCGCTGGTCGATGCCGCTGCCGCCGATGCAACGCAACGTGGTCAAGGCGACCAGCAGCTGCAACGGATTGATCGAACCGCTGCTGGCGCGCCAGCCAGACATGCGGGCGATCCTGCTCGACATGCCACTGCGGCCCTATCTGGCGACGCTGCTGAAGTCGCCCGCATCTGTGCTCGATGCCGCCAACGCGGCTGGCGAACGGCTGGCGCACCTGCAGTCGCGCGGCATCGCACGCGACGTCGCACTGCATGAACTGACCCTGCCACAGCAATGCGCGATGGGCTGGTGGTCCGAGCGCCTGCGTTTCGAAGCGCTCGCATTCGGAGCGCACGCCGCTCGCGTCCTGCGCATCGACTTCGAGGAACTGCTGCAGCATCCGGAGCGCGAACTGCATCGCATTTCCGCGCACCTGGAACTCGACCCGGCCCACGTCGCGATCGCACTGGCCTCCCCCGCATGGGGGCGCTATTCGAAGGCGCAGTCGCACGGCTACGGGCGTGACGATCGCGCGCACGACCTTGCGCTGGCGATGCAACGGCATGCCGGCGAAATCGCAGAAGGCGAGGCGTGGTTGAGCCGCTTCATGGCCTGAGGTTCACCAGCGGCGGACACCGCACGTACCACGTGCACGAAGCTGAACCGTTCAGCAAGCGACACGTGAATACGCCAAAACGTGGATACTCGGCGGACGCGCAGTTTCGCAAAGGACCTTTCGTGTCCGTTTCGTTCGAAGATCTCTTCCGGCATTCGCCCAATGCCTACATGGTGCTGGACCGGAACCTGCGCTATCTGGAGGCCAACCATGCCTACGAGTTGCTAACCGGTTATCGCCGCGAGCAGCTGATCGGCCGCGGCCTGTTCGAACTCTTCCCCGGCGCGGTGAACGAGGACGGCAGCGCGCAGGCGGACATCCTGCGCATATCGCTGCAGCGCGCGCTGGCGACGGGCAAGCGTGACGTGCTGGCGCTGATTCCCTACACCATCACGTCGCACACGCCCGACGGACCGGTCGAGGACGTGCGCTACTGGAGCGCCACGCACACGCCGGTGTTCGAGGATGGCCGCGTGGTCGCGGTGATGCAGCACACCACCGACGTGACCGAGGTGCATCGCCTGCGCGAGGAGGTGCGGCGCGCGCGCGAGGCCACCGGCCTCACCGCCGAGCAGGTGTCGGGTGGCGTGCTGGCGCGTGCGGCGGCGGTGCAGCTGGACAACCAGCGCCTGTCGGCGCGGCAGGCGTTCCTCACGGACCTGTTCGGGCAGGCGCCGGGTTTCATGGCCGTGCTGCGCGGACCGGAGCACGTCTTCGAACTGGCCAACGACGCCTACGAGCGGATGATCGGGCGCCGCGACTTCCTCGGCCATCCGATCCGCGAGGTGCTGCCGGAGCTGGCCGACCAGGGCTTCTTCGAACTGCTGGACCAGGTGCGTGCGAGCGGCAAGCCATTCGTGGGACGCGGCATGCCGGTGGCGCTGGGCGCGGAGGATTCGGTCCGCGTGATCTTCGTCGACTTCATCTACCAGCCGATCTTCGACGCGTCCGGGCAGGTCGAGGCGATCTTCGTGCAGGGCTCGGACGTCACCTCGCGCGAGTCGGCGCTGTCGGCACTGCGCGAGAGCGAAGGCAGCTTCCGCACCATGGCGGACCTGGTGCCGCAGATGATCTGGTCCACCGGCCCGGACGGCATGCCCGACTACTACAACCAGCGCTGGTACGACTTCACCGGCGTGGCCGAAGGCGCCACCCACGGCGCCGGCTGGGACCGGGTGGTGCATCCGGACGATCGCGAGCGCGCGTGGTCGCGCTGGGGCGCCAGCATGGCCACCGGCCAGCCCTACGACATCGAATACCGCCTGCGCCACCACTCCGGCGAGTACCGCTGGGCGCTGGGCCGCGCGCTGCCCGTGCGCGATGGCGCCGGGCACATCGTGCGCTGGATGGGCACGTGCACCGAGATCCACGAGCAGAAGCGCGTGCAGGAAATGCTGGAACGCGCCGACCGGCAGAAGGACCAGTTCCTGGCGACGCTGGCGCACGAGCTGCGCAATCCGCTCGCGCCCATCACCATCGCCGCGCAACTGCTGAAGATGGCGCCCGAGTCGGCCGCGAACGTGCGCCAGGCCGCGGAGATCATCGACCGCCAGGCCGTGCACATGGGCAACCTGGTCGAGGACCTGATGGACATCTCGCGCGTCACGCGCGGGCTGACCACGCTGAAGCGGCAGCCGATCCACCTGTCGGAAGTGATCGCCGCCGCGATCGAGCAGACCTCGCCGCTGGTGATGCGTCGCGACCACAACCTGGACGTGATCAACCATGCCGGCGACCTGGTGCTGGTGGCCGATCCGCAACGGCTGGTGCAGGTGCTGGCCAACCTGCTCACCAACGCCGCCAAGTACACGCCGCCGTGTGGCCGCATCGTGCTGGAGGCCGTGCGCGTGGAGGACGACGCGATCGTGCGCGTCATCGACAACGGCGTCGGCATGGACGCGCAGCTGCTCGGGCGCGTGTTCGAACTGTTCGCCCAGGGCGAGAACACGCCGGATCGCCACGAGGGCGGACTGGGCGTCGGCCTGGCGCTTGCCCGCAGCCTGACCCAGCTGCACGGCGGCACGCTCACCGCCTTCAGTGCCGGACCGGGCCAAGGCTCCACCTTCGAGTTGCGCCTGCCGATCCACGATCTGGCTTCGCTCGTCTAGGCGCGAATACCATCCTGTAACTCCACTGACTGGAACGCAGGATGCGTTGGCACCACATGCTCGCGCTGTTGTCGATCGCCGTCGTGCCCGTCACGGTCGCCGTGGCCACGTTCGTAACGGCCCTGCGCGGCCGCGTGCCGCTGTGGGCTTCGCTCGCGGTGGCACTGACCGGTCTGTGCCTTTCGTTCCTCTTCACGACGATGCTGGCGATCCGCTGCTCGGAGTCGTACGACGTGGTGTCGGCAGCCGCGCGGCTGCTCACGTCGGCGGAGCGCGAAACGCTGCGGGGCCAGGAGTTCCTGTGTCCAAACGTGTATCGCTTCGAACGCGACGGCAAGCCGACCTGCCTGGTATCCGACGGCGATGGCGGTGCGTTCGTCGGCTGCGGCTGAGTTGCGCCGCGATGGCCGTCAGGTATCGGCCCACATGCGGAACAGGTTGGTGCGCAGCGACTCCAGCAGCACCTGCAGGCGCTGGCGATCGCCGCCACTGGCGACCAGCGCGCGCGCCTCGTCCAGTTGCACCAGCAATTCGCGCCGGTTGCTGTCGGCGACCCAGCTCTGCAGCCAGGTGATGGCGGCCAGGCGCACTCCGCGCGTGACCGGCGAAACGCGGTGGATCGTGGTGGATGGATAGAGGATGGCGCTGCCGGGTTCCAGCTTGTACGACAGTTCCTGCGCGCCGAGCTGGATCGTCAGCTCACCGCCGTCGTACTCGGAGGGCGAATTGAGGAACACCGTGCACGACAGGTCGCTGCGGATCGGCGGGGTCGAGGGGAACAGCGCCTCGTCGACGTGCCAGCCGTAGGTCATACCGGGTTCGTACCGCACCACCGTCGCCCGGGCCATGGTGCGCGGCTGGGCGAACGTGCGCAGGTCGGGATAGCGCATCAGCGCCTCGCGTGCGATCAGGGCGACGCGGGCGTTCGCCGGATCGTCCTGCGGGGCCTGCAGGTTCTGCTTGATCGTCGAGTGCGGATTGGTGATGCGGCCGTCGCCGAAGCGCACCTGCGGCAGCAGCTCGCGGATCGCCTGCAGGTCGCCGGCGGACAGCACGTTGGGCAGGACTCGGATCATGGCGGCGCGGCGTCGAAGGCGAGGCCATCATCGGCATTCAGGCGCGGGCCGGCAACCGCGGCCTGCGCTCACGCTGCTTCAACGATACGGCGGGGACACTGCCCTCCGGACCCCGCTACAGGATCGCTGCGATGACCAGGCTGACCTCGCTTCCCGAACGCGCAATGGAGCTGGCCTCCTCGGTCGGCGGCAACCTCCGGCACGCGGTGCCGATGGTGACCCAGCACGCCGGCCAGTGGCTGGATGCCGGCGCGAAGCTCGGCGCGCTCAAGGGCGGTGCGCGCGTGGCCGGCGGCTTCGTGCGGCGCAACCCGGTGCTGATCGCGGCGGCCGTGGCCGGTGCCGGCCTGCTCTGGTACGCGGCCAAGCGTCGCGCACGCCAGGCCGAGGATGCGCAGGGCGAGGCCATCGACGGCCAGTCGCGCCGTGTCGAAGCCCGGCGCGCCCCGCGCAGCGGCACGCGCCGCAACGCGTCGCGCCAGCCGCGCGCGGAGCACTGACCCGCACTGATCGCCGCGATCAGTTCGCGACCGCCGCCTCGGGCAATTCGATGATGAAGCGCGCGCCGCCCTGGCGGCGCGGCTCGTACCACAGCTGCCCGCCGGCGCGCGCGATGATGCGTTTGGCCAGCGAGAGTCCCAGGCCGTTCGACAGCCCGTCGTCCTTCGCCTCGTCGTGCAGGCGCACGAAGGGCTTGAACAGTTCGCGCTGGCGCTCCGGCGGGATGCCGGGGCCGCGGTCGGCGACGATCAGCTGCCAGTAGCCCGGCGCGCCGTTGCGCGCGGCGAGCAGCAGTTCCGAACCCGGGGCGTACTTCATCGCGTTGGTCACCAGGTTCTCGGCGACCTGGCGCAGCACGCGCGGGTGGATCGCGACGTGCGCCGGCGCGGACGGCGGCCGCAGGTCCACGCGGATGCCGCGCGCCTCCAGCTGCATTTCGTAGCGGGTGTGCAGCCACTGCAGGGTTTCGCCCAGATCCGCGCGCTCCTCGCTGGCGGAGCGGTCGCGCGACGCGGACTGGCTCTCCAGGTAATGGCGGATGTAGCCCAGCGCGTCGTCCGCGCTCTCGTGGATCATCTGCAGGTAGCGCGGGATGCGCTCGGCCTTGCACAGGCCGCTGCGCAGCAGCTCCGCGGCGAACAGCACGCTGCCGAGCGGATTCTTCAGGTCGTGCGCGACCAGGTTGACCAGTTCCTCGCGCTCGCGCGCCACGCGTTCCAGCCGGTCGCGGGTGAGCTTGAGGCCGACGTGCGCGGCCACGCGGGCCAGCAGTTCCTCGGGCAGGAAAGGCTTGGTGACGTAATCGACCACGCCGGCGTCGAAGGCGCGCAGCAGCAGGTCGCGGTCGTGGGCGGCGGTGACGAACACCACCGGTACCTGCAACGGGCCGAGTTCGTGCAATGCGGCCAGGACGTCGAAGCCGTCCATGCCCGGCATCATCATGTCCAGCAGGATCAGGTCGGGCGGGGTCTCGACGTAGCGCTGCAGGGCTTCCTCGCCGCTGCTGGCGGACATCACTTCGTAACCCTGGCGCGTGAGCAGGGTGCCGACGACGCGCAGGTTCACGCTCTGGTCGTCGACGACCAGAATCCGGCCCGAATTGCCTGCGGCTATGGCCATGCGTCCCTGTCCCCGGGGCGGCAACGACCCCCTTCGCGCCGCGGTTTCATCGGGACAGACGTTAACAGAAAGGTGACGGATTGCGTGCATGGTTCCCCTCCGTGGTCGCTCGCACGTGCGCGCGCCGCTGCAGCCACGACGAAACATGGCGTTGCGGTCGCGTTCTCCCTCGGCGGCTAGAACGCAGCGCATCATGTGATCCCCTACCCGCCGCCGAGGCGCCCTCCATGCGTCCAGTCCTGCCGCGCGGCCGCGCGCGTGACCTGCTGCCCACTTTCACGCCCGGTCCAGGTGGCGCCGAATGAGCCTGTCGGTGCCTGCCTCCACACCGGACGAAGCCGCGTCCGCACGGCGCCTGGGGCTGCTGCTGGCCGCGACCGGCGCGGTGCTGTTCTCGGCCAAGGCGATCCTGGCGAAGTTCCAGTACCGCCATGGCATCGATGCGCTGGACGTGCTGACGCTGCGCATGCTGCTGTCGCTGCCGCTGTTCGTGGCGCTGGGCGTGCACGAATCGCGGCGGCCTTCACGTATGCCGATGACCCGCCGTGACCTGGGCCTGATCGTCGTGCTGGGCGTGCTGGGCTACTACCTGTCGAGCCTGTTCGACTTCTGGGGCCTGGAGTACGTGCCGGTCTCGCTGGAGCGGCTGATCTTGTTCCTCAACCCCACGTTCGTGCTGCTGATCGGCGTGTTCGCGTTCAAGCGCCGCGTGGCGCGACGCGAATGGATCGCGCTGGCGGTGAGCTACGCTGGCGTGGCGCTGGTGTTCGTCGAGAACCTGCGCGTCCAGGGAGACCACATCCTGCTGGGCAGCGGCCTGGTGCTGCTGGCGGCGCTGAGCTACGCGCTGTACCTGGCAATGTCGGGCCAGCTGATCACGCGGATCGGTTCGTTGCGGCTGGTGGCGTACGCGATGTGCGTGTCCACCGCGGCCACGGTGATCCACTACCTGCTGCTGCGCGACCCCATGCACCTGCTGCAGCTGCCCGCGCCGGTGTACTGGCTGGCGCTGGTCAACGCGGTGTTCTGCACCTTCCTGCCGGTGACCTTCACGATGGGCGCCGTGGCCCGGCTTGGCGCCGGCACCGCGGCGCAGCTGTCGGTGCTGGGGCCGGTGTCGCTGGTGTTCCTGGGCGCATGGCTGCTGGGCGAGCGCATCACCGCCATCCAGCTCATCGGCACCGCCGTGGTGCTGGGCGGCGTGCTGCTGCTGACGCGGCCGGGCGCAAATTCGGTGCCGGTGGGGACGAAGGCGCCACCGGACGGCGACACGCGATGACGCGGGTACGGTGATCTAAAGCCGCTCCGCCGCCGCGCGTTCCCTGACCTGGGCGAGCGTCCAGTCCTGCAGCAGGCGGCCGTCCTCCCACACGGTCACCATCGCGTCCTCGCAGCCGGGCGCGTCGGCCGGGTCCAGCGCAATCGCATCGCCGCGCAGCGGCACGGTACGGTACTGGCCGGTCTGCACGTCGCGGGCCAGCGTCATGCGACCGCGCTTGCTGGCCTTGCCCTTGTCGGTGACCGGGTCTTTGTAGACGTCGATCCAGCGTCCGTCCACGCGCGCGGCGGAGCACTTCAGCGCGAACTTCTGCGTGTCGCGATCCAGCCGCTGCAGCAGCGCGCCGCCCATGCCGAAGGCGAGGTTGTCGGTGGCGTAGCCCGCGCTGGTGATGCGCTCGAGGATCGCGCGGATGCTGGTGGGATTGACGCCGTCGCCCTGGATCAGGCGCACGTGGTCGAGCACCTTGTAGCCCTTGCCGTTGACGGTGTGGCCGAAAGCCTCGTCCAGCCGCACCAGGCATTGATGCACGACTTCGACCGGGTCGCCCGAGTCCGGGCGGATCACCACCGTCGCACCGGACGCGATCACTTCTTCGCGCAGGGTGCGCCCCCAGTGCTCGGACACCGCGCGGAAGATGTCGTAGCTGTCGGACACCACCGCGACGATGGCGCCGGGCCTGGCGAACTGCCGCAGCATGTTGCGGTACGCATCGACCTCGCGCTCGCGGCCCCATGCGGTGATGGTGCTGTGCTCGGCGGCGGGAATCGAAAATCCCGCGAGTGGTTCGTGATACCAGGCGCGCGCCGCGAGCAAGCCGGACACCGTGTCGGTGCCCAGGAAATTCACCAGATGCGACAGGCCACCGATGGCCGCCGACTCGGTGCTGGACACGCCACGCGCGCCGAAGTCGTGCAGCTTGAATGGCAACTGCCCATCCGGATCGTCGCTGGTGCGTTCGAGGAACTGGCGGATCGTCTGTCGCGCGTGCCAGCTCACCGTCGCCACCGTCACCGGATACCACAGGCGCAGCAGCTGCGTTTCCAGGTACGACGGCACCCAGAACGCGCGCGGATCGGTGGACTCGATGGTCACCAGCGCCTGGTGCGTCGGCACCACGGTGCCCTCGGGCACCGCGCGAATGCGCAGCGGGAGGCGACCTTCGTGGCGCCGCACGATGTCGCGCCAGCCGGCCTCGTTGAACGGCTCGCCGTGCGCGGCGAACAGATCACGTGCCTGGTCGATGTCGGCATCGGTCACGCGCCGGCTCAGGTATTGCTTGAGGATCGCCTGCAGGCCGAAGAACACCGTGCGGTCGTACACGCCGCCGCGCGACTCGACATAGAAGAACGTCGCGTCGGTGCCCGGCGGATACTGCAGCCAATGGCTGGCCTTGTAGCTGTCGGTGTTGAGCAGCAGGTTGTCGAGGAAGTCCATGGGGATTCCGGGAATGGCGGCCCGCGACGATAGACCGGCGCCGCAGCGCGAGTCCTGATCGTACTCAACGCGCATCAGGGTTTCGTTGGGGTCGCGCGGTGCCTGTCCGAAGGCCGCTTGCCACGAGGCCACGAGTCAACCGGTCGCGAGCAAGCTCGCTCCTACGTAGTCGGGCTTGCGCCTGTCGATCACGCACGTTGGTAGGAGCCAGCTTGCTGGCGACCGGCAATGAAAGGCCGGGGATGATCAGATCGCGAGCAAGCTCGCTCCTACAGCGAAGGCCGGTGGCTTTGGTGAGGGCGACGACGATTACGGCCGTGATGTGATTCGCGAGTGTTGGATACGTCGCCAGTCGCCTCGCCGCGTCCCAGCCGTCATCACAGCGAAGGCGGGGATCCAGGCAGGGGGGGGGGGGCGCCCCCTCACCCCGACCCTCTCCCCCGCAGGCGGGGGAGAGGGAGTTCAGGAAGCGACGGATGGTGGATTCCCGCGTTCGCCGGGATTACGGCCTGAAGCGCTCGGAGAACCTCGGGATGCGGATTCCCGAGCCCGGTCCTTCGGCCCTTACGGCTTCGCGAATCGCAACGTCATGCGGTCACTTTCGCCGATCGCCATGTACGTGGCGTCGTTACGATACGCACGGACTGTCCGCGTTCGATCCGCACTACTCGCACACGCGCCACTGTCCGGGCGCCAGGTCGCCGATGCGATGCGCGCCGATCACCACGCGCACCAGACGCAACGTCGGCAGGCCGACCGCGGCGGTCATGCGGCGCACCTGGCGGTTGCGGCCTTCGGTGATCGTCATTTCCAGCCAGGCATCGGGCACGCTCTTGCGGAAGCGCACCGGCGGATCGCGCGGCCACAACGCGGGCGCTTCGATGCGCCGCACTTTCGCGGGTCGGGTCGGGCCATCGTTGAGCACCACGCCGTCGCGCAACTGCCGCAGCTGCGCGTCGCCGGGATCGCCCTCCACCTGCACCCAGTACGTCTTGGGCTGCTTGTGGCGCGGATCGGTCAACCGATGCGCGAGCGCCCCGTCGTCGGTAAGCAGCAGCAGGCCTTCACTGTCATGGTCCAGCCGCCCGGCGGCATACACGTCGCGCGGCAGGCCGAACTCCGCCAGCGTGCGCCGCGGCGGCGTGCTGCGGTCTGTGAACTGACACAGCACGCCGTAGGGTTTGTTGAATGCGACGAGCATTGAAGCTGTGACTCGTGATTCGGGATTCGTGATCCGTAGAGCGACGCTTTCGCTGTTTCGCATTCTTGCTGTCATCCCCGCGAAGGCCGGGATCCAGGCTCGCGGGCGTCACCATCGATCCGGTCCGGAATCACGACGGAAAAATGGATCCCCGCTTTCGCGGGGATGACGATCCTGAAATGCTTCCGCGGAATCCCGAGTCCCGAATCCCGAATCCGTCTTACGGCTTCACGAACCGCAGCGTCATGCGGTCGCTCTCGCCGATGGCCTTGTACTTCGCGTCGTCCTTGGCGTCGTGCTGGTTGCTCGGCGGGAGCGTCCACACGCCGTTCGGATGGTCGGCGGTGTCCTTGGGGTTGGCGTTCACTTCGCTCTTGGCGTCGAGCTTGAAGCCGGCCTTCTGTGCCAGCTCGATCACCAGCGCTTCGGTCAGGTAGCCGGAGGTCTTCATCTTCTCCAGGTCGGTGCCGGGCTTGGCGCGGTGATCGACCACGCCCAGCGTGCCGCCGGGCTTGAGCACGTCGAAGAACGCCTTGAAATACGCCTCCGCCGTGCCTTCCTCGACCCAGTTGTGGGCGTTGCGGAAGGTCAGCACCACGTCGGCCGAGTTGGCCGGACCGAACGCCGGCGCCTTCGGATCGAAGCCCCGCACTTCGGGCTTGCCGTACACCTGCGCGTTGGCGAAGCGCTCGCGCAGCGCCTTGTTCTGGCGATAGCGGTACTGCGGCTGGTTCGGCACCGCATCGTCGTACACGGCGGCGACGTACTGGCCGCCGTCCTTCAGGTACGGCGCCAGGATCTCGGTGTACCAGCCGCCGCCCGGGGTGATCTCGACGACGGTCTGCGTGGGCTTCACGCCGAAGAAGGCCAGCGTCTCGCCCGGGTGGCGGTACTGGTCGCGCAGCACGTTCTTGGGATCGCGCGTGGACGAACGCAGCGCAGCCTGCAGGGCCGGGTCGACGGCGGCGGCGGTGGACGCCTTCGGTGCGGACTTCGGCTTGGCCTGCGCGGCGGCATCGGCGTGCGCGATGAGCAGGGCGGGAAGCAGGGCAGCGAGCAGCATGCGTTTCATGCGGGTCTCCAGGCGGTGCCACGGGAATGGGGGCGCCAGACTAACCCCTGGCCGTGACGGCGGCCATCAACGTCCGGCACGTGTGCGGCGGCGTGCGGGCGGGGCCGGCTTCGCCTTGCGGCGGCGCGGGACCATCGCGTCGCTGGCTTCGTAGACGCGCGCTTCCTCCAGCAGCCAGTCGCGGAACGCGGCCAATCCGCCGTGCTCGCGCGAACGCGGCGGATACACCAGGTAGTGCGCGAACTCGGTCTTCAGGCGTTCGTCGAACAGCTCGACCAGCCGCCCCGCCTCGATCAGCGGACGCGCCAGGGTGATGCGGCCGAGCACGATGCCCATGCCTTCCGCGGCGGCGCGATGCAGGTTTTCGGAGTCGTCGAAGATGGCGACGAAGCGGGCCGGCGGCGTGCCGCCGAAGCGCGCGAACCACTCGCTCCAGCGTCCGCCCGGCGCGCCGAGCAACGGAAACTCGCTGAGCGTCGCCAGCGTCGGCCGGCCGAGGCGTTCGATCAGTTTCGGGCTCGCGGTGGGCGTCATCCAGTCGTCGAACAGGTGCACCGCTTCCAGCCCCGGCCATTTGCCCGGACCGAAGCGGATGCCCGCGTCGATGGCGCTCTCGCGTGCGAAGTCGATCGGATCGGTATTGGATTGCAGGCTGATTTCCAGCTGCGGGTGCTCGGCGAGGAAACGCGGCAGGCGCGGCACCAGCCAGCTGGAGGCGAACGACGGCATCAGCGTGATGGCCAGCGCGTCGTCGCGGCGGCCGCGGCGCGGTGCCAGCGCCTGTTCGATCGCCTCCAGGTGCGGCGCGATGCGGTCGTACAGCGCCTGGCCGTCGTCGGTGAGCCGGACGCCGCGCGCGCCGCGTTCGAACAGGCGCCGGTCGAGGCGTTCCTCGATCGCGCGGATCTGGTGGCTCAGCGCGCTGACGGTGAGATGCATGGACTCGGCGGCGCGGGTCAGGTTGCCGATGCGGGCGGCGGCAACGAAACCCAGCAGGGCCTGCAGCGGCGGACGGCTCATTCGACCTCCTGCGCGGAATGCGAGCGTTGATTCCAGCTCAAGCCTGGCTTGCAGAACGCTCGCTTTTTTGCCGGTTTTGGCGGGCGTATCTTGCAACGTACTCAAGGAAGTTGTCCACGCCAGGAAGGCGCCAGCACCCAGGAGTCCGCCATGAACGTGTTCACCAACCTGCTGTTCCTGCAGGGTCACCTGACCGACCCGCACCTGTTCGACGACGAGGACGAGCGTTACACGAAGGGCTACGGCAACCGCGTCGCTTCCGAGCGCTTCTTCGCGCCGCTGGGCCATGCGCGGCGGGACGCGCGCGACGAGGCGCCGGCCGCGGTCCACCTCAATCCGAACCTGGCGGCCTGCGGCTGCGGCTGACCCGGCTGCGGCTGACGCGCCGCCAACGCTTGCTCTCCCCGACGCGCCGCCGGCTTCCGCCGCGGCGCGTTTTTCATGGTCGCTCGGCCCAAACGCAAAGCCGGCAGGGTCGCAGCGATTGTCTGAACAGGGAAACACGGCCTACAATCGAGAACGATTCTCATCCTTGTTGGCGACCGGTCCCCCGGTGATGTCCAGCGGATGCCGACCTTCTCTCTTCCAGGCCCTGCAATGCCCATCCGCTCCTCCGCCCTGCCGGCGCCGGTCCGCCACGTCCTGACCGCCGCCCTGCTCGCCACCTTTCCGATCGCCGCCTCGGCCCAGTCGGCTACCGATCTGGACACCGTGGAGGTACGCGCACCCATCGCCCGCAGCAGCGGCACCGTGACCAAGACCGACACGCGGATCAGCGAGATCCCACAGTCCGTATCGGTGATCACCGACCAGCAGATGCGTGATCGGGCGATCCACGGCGTCGAGGAAGCGGTGTGGTTCACCGCCGGCGCGCAGGGTGGCGGCTACGGTGGCGATCCGCGCAGCGACTGGCTGCTGCTGCGCGGCTTCACGCCGGCGCGCTACATGGACGGCCTGGCGCTGGCCGAAGGCACGGGCACCGGCATCACCCGCGTCGAGCCCTACGGGCTGGAACGCGTGGAAGTGCTGAAGGGTCCATCGTCCGTCACCTACGGCGCGATGCCGCCGGGCGGCATGATCAACTACGTCAGCAAGCGTCCGACCGAAGAAACGCTGCGCGAGATCGAAGTGCAGGCCGGCAGCTACGACCTGTTCCAGGTGGCCGGCGATTTCGGCGGCAGGCTGACCGCCGACGGCGTGTGGACGTATCGCCTGACCGCGCTTGCGCGCAACAGCGACGACCAGGTCGACTATGTGCACGACGATCGCTACCTGATCGCGCCCGCGCTGACCTGGAAGCCGGACGAAGCCAACTCGCTCACGCTGTTGGCGCGCTGGCAGCGCAACGACACCGTCGCCGGTGCGGGCTTCCTGCCCCAGTCCGGCACCCTGACGCCCAATCCGTTCGGCAAGATTCCCGCCGGCCGCTACACCGGCGAGCCGGGCTTCAACGACTACGACAAGACCATGTCGTCGGTGGGCTGGGAGTACTTCCACGACTTCGGCGGCGGCACCACGTTCCGCCAGAACCTGCGCTACGGCGTGACCGAGATCGACCCGAGCACCTCGGTCGGCGCGTTCGGCCTGCTCGCCGACCAGCGCACGCTGCTGCGCTATCTGTGGAAGACCGAGGAAGAGAGCAAGAACTTCGGCGTCGACAACCAGCTGCAGTTCCAGTTCGCCACCGGTGCTATCCAGCACACGCTGCTTACCGGCCTGGACTACCGCCGTGCGCGCAACGAGTACGCCTCGGCGTTTACCTTCGATGGCGCACCGACGCTCGACATCTTCAACCCGGTGTACGGCGCGTCGATAGTCGAGCCCGAGTACACCTCGCGCACGCGCCAGACGCAGTCGCAGTTCGGCCTGTATGCGCAGGACCAGATGCGGATCGACCGCTGGGTGGTGACGCTGGGCGCACGCCAGGACTGGGTCGGCACCGACACGCACGAGGTGCTCGCCGGCCGGCCCACGCACCAGAGCGACGACAAGTTCTCCGGGCGCGTCGGCGTGAACTACCTGTTCGACAACGGCCTGGCCCCGTACGTGGGCTGGTCGCAGTCGTTCCAGCCCACGGTGGGCACGGACTTCTTCAATCGCGCGTTCGTGCCGACCACCGGCGAGCAGACCGAGGTCGGACTCAAGTACCAGCCGGCCAGCAACCGCATCCTCGCGACGCTGGCGGTGTACGAACTGGTGCAGGAGAACACGCTGGTCGTGGATCCCAACCACACGCTGTATTCGATCCAGCAGGGCGAGACCAAGGTGCGCGGCGTGGAGCTGGAAGGCCGCTGGAACATCGGCCACGGCCTGAGCGTGTACGGCGCGTACACCTATGCCGACACCGAAGTCACCCAGTCGACCGACCCGCTGTCGCTTGGCAAGGAAATCCCGCTGCAGCCGGAACACGTGGCCTCGCTCGGCGCCGACTACACGATCACCGAAGGCGCGCTGTCGGGCCTGGGCTTCGGCGCGGGCGTGCGCTACACGGGCGAGCACTACGGCGATGCGTACAACCAGTTCCAGACGCCGTCGTACACGCTGTTCGATGCGTCGGTGCATTACGACATCGGTGCCTGGCGCCTGCAGCTCAACGCGCAGAACGTCGGCGACAAGGAATACATCGCCACGTGCAACAGCGCGACGTGGTGCTACTACGGCTATCCGCGCACGGTCACCGCGACCGCGCGCTACCAGTGGTGACCTGACGGATCGATGCCATGAACCCGCTTGCCATGACCATCACCGCCATCGCGATGTCGCTGATCTCCGCGGCATCGCTGTATGCCGCATCGACGCACTGCCGATGGCCGTCGTGGAAGCGCCACGGCGCGCGCGGCAACGCCATCGGCGCGGTGCTGGCGATCGCGGCGCTGGCGTTGTGGATCGCACGGCTCGGCGTCGGCGCCGGGCTGTGCGCGATGCTCGGCACGTGGATGCTCGCGATGATGGCGCTGCCGTATCTGGCCTGGCGCACCGTACCGGCCGGCCATGGAGGAACGCATTGATGTGGGCGCGCGCGTTAGCCGGCATCGGGCCGGGATTCCTGCTGTCGGCCGGGCTGGTCGGGCTGTTCACCTGGATGCTGCCGGGGCCGTGGCAGGACACGCTGGTGCCCGGGCTGATCGCCTTCTTCGTGGTGTGGATCGGCGTGATGGGCGCCAGCTTCCAGTTTTCCAGCGGCAAGCGCGCATGGGCCTGGCTCGGCGGTCTGGCCGCGGTAACGCTGGGTGCGCTGTGGTTGCTGCAATGGCTGCAATGGCTCGGGTGACGCGATGAAGATTTCCTCCGGCACGCTGCGCACCTTCACCACCGTGCACACCTGGGTGGGCCTGGTCGCGGGCTTCGCGTTGTTCGTGGCGTTCTACGCGGGCGCCATCACCATCTTCCACCACGACCTGCAGGTGTGGCAGTCGCCGCACGGCGTGGACCACCAGCCGCAGACGCTGGCCGACGCGCAGCGCCTGCTGGACGAAACGCTGGCGCGCCATCCCGACGCGCGCAAGCACATGGGCATGGTGTTTCCGGGCGAGGAGTATCCGGTCGCCGCGAGCTACTGGCAGGATGCCCAGGGCCAGTGGCGTTTCGCCACGCTGGACCACCTCGACGGCATCGACGAGATGCCCGGCGGCGAACTCTCCGAACTGGTCAACGCGCTGCACTACTCGCTGGGCATTCCGGTGGCGGGCACCTACCTGATGGGCATCGTCAGCCTGCTGTACGGGCTGGCGTTGATCTCCGGCGTGATCATCCATCTTCCGAAGCTGAAGGAAGACCTGTTCGCGCTGCGTCCGGGCCGCAACCTCAAGCGCATGTGGCAGGACGCGCACAACGTGATCGGCGTGCTGAGCTTGCCGATGCATGTGATGTTCGCGGTGACCGGCGCGATGCTGTGCCTGGTGCTGATCGTGATGATGGCGCTGAACCCACTGATCTATCGCGGCCAGCTCATGCAGGCGCTGGGCCCGGCGATGGACACCGCGCCGATGCTGGCGCCGGCCAATCGCACGCAGGCGATCGGCCCGATGGCGATGTGGCACCAGCGCGCGATCGACGAGGCGCGCGCGCAGGGGCTGGAGTCGTTCGAGCCGGCGTATCTCAAGCTCGCCAACGCGGGCGATGCGAATGCGGTGGTCGAGATCACCGGCGAGACCGAAGGCTCGCTCGGCCCGCTGGGCGCGGTGGCGCTCAACGCCAACACCGGCGAGAAGCTGGCCACGCAGCTGCCGGGCCAGCGCGATGCCAACCATGCCACGCTCGCCTCGGCGTATGCGCTGCACTTCGGCGAGTACGGCAACCACTGGGTGCAGTGGCTCTACTTCCTGCTCGGCCTGGGCGGTGCGTTCCTGTTCTATTCGGGCAACCTGCTGTGGATCGAATCGCGCCGCAAGCGTCGCCAGGCCACGCAGGGCCGCGCGCAGCTGTGGATGGCGCGCGCGACCGTGGGCGTGTGCATCGGCGTGTGCGTGGCGATCTCCGCCGCCTTCGTCGCCACGCAATGGCTGCAGGCGCCGTCGCTGCGCGGCGTCGACCTGGGCTTCGGCGTGAATGCCGCCTGTTTCGCCGCATGGGGCCTGTGCATGCTGTGGGCCGCGCTGCGTCCGCCGATCCGCGCCGCGCAGGAACTGCTGTGGGCCGCGGCCATCGTCACCGCCGCGATCCCGCTGGTGCATGGCGTCGTCACCGGCGCGTGGCTATGGACCAGCGCCGCTGCCGACCAGTGGGCGCTGTTTGCCATCGATGCCGGTGCGCTGGCGATGGCGGTCGGGTTCGCGTGGCTCGCGCGCGTGACCGCAAGGCGTGCGCGCGATGGCGAGGCCAACAGCGTGTGGACGACGGGCGACGCGAAAGCGTGGGCCGACGATCCGCTGAAAGCCGCTCAGAATTCCCTGCGCAGCGAGACCTCCAGCGAGCGCGGCTCGCCCAGGTAGGCCATCGTCGGGCTCAGCGCGTACGCGATGTACGTCCTGTCGCCCAGGTTGCGGGCGCGCAGGGTGAGCTGCGTGCGCGCGTCCAGATTCCAGCGCAGGTTCGCGCCGAGCAGCGCGTAGCCGGCGCTTTCGATGGTATTGGCCGCATTGGCGTACCGCGATGACACCGCGCGTACGTCGATGCCTGCCGACCACGCGGGCGCGAAGCGGTAGTCCGCCCACAGGTTGGCGACGGTCGACGGCGTATTGGCCGGGCGGTTGCCCGCGCGCGACACCGGCACGCCGCCCTGCGTTTCGAAGAAGTCGTCCAGCGTCGCCTCGACCCAGGCCAGGTTGCCCTGCAGCGACAGGCCACGCTGCGTCTCCAGGCCGAACGCCACTTCCACGCCGCGCGAAGACTGCTCGCCCACCGGCACCGTCTGGCCCGGACGCTCCGGATCGGCAATGGCGAGGTTCTCGCGCACGATGTGGAACGCCGCCAGCGTGGCGAAGGCGCGGCCGTCCGCGCGCTGGAACTTGGAGCCGACCTCGAACTGGCGGCCCCTGGAGAGATCGAAGTCCTGCACCTGCGACAGGCTGGCCGTGCTGAGCACGCCGGCCGGCGGGTCGGCCGCGGTCGCGTACTGCGCGTACACGCTGGCGCCGGGCGAGAAGGCGAAATCGAGTGCGATCCGTCCGGTGGTGGGGTCGTAGTCGCGCGTGAACCGCGCCGGGTTGGACGGCGTCGCGGCCTGATGGTTTTCCACGTCCAGTTCGATTCGGTCGTGGCGCAATCCGGTGAGCAGCGACAGGCGTTGCGTGAGCTGCGTGAGGTTCTCCACGAACAGCGCTTGCGTGCGCACGCGGTTGGTGCGTTGTGGCGTGAATACCTGTGCCGCGCCGCGAACGTCGAAGAAGCTGCCGGGCGTGACCGAGTCGATCGGCACCGTGTCGATGTCGCCGGCGATGGACAGCGGGAACCGCGTCTGCCGGTTGTAGCTGACGTCCAGCCCGGCATTCCACTGCGAGCGCCGGCCGGCCAGCGTGCCGTCGTGGCTCCACTCGAGCTTGTCGCCGACCACCTGCTGGTCGTGACGCTGCAGCAGCGCACCGGAGCGGATCACCACGGTGGCGTCGGCATTGAAGCGGTAGGACTCGACATTGCGATAGTCGCGCAGCGCGTCGTAGTAGTAGAGCGTGTTGCGCAGGCGGGTGGCATCCGACGGTTGCCAGGCGAGCAGCGACCGCACCCAGTCCACGTCCTGTTTGTAGTAGCCATCGGCGACGTTGTAGTTGCGCGTCTGCGTACCCGGCAGGACCTTCATGCGGCCGTCGGGCGTGGTGAGCACCGGCGTGCCCCAGTACGGGCGCGCGCTGTCTTCCTTCTGGTGTTCCAGCGCCAGCGTGTGGGTCAGGGCGGGAGTGATCTGGCTGAGCAGAGAAACCGCGGCGACCAGCGATTCGCGATCATTGCGATCCGCCCAGCCGTCGGTGCCGGACCAGCTGGCGTCCGCCCGCACCGCGTTGCGCGCACCATCGCCGCCGAGGCGGTGGTTGATGCCGGCGGCGAGCACGCGCGAGTCGAACGATCCGTAGCCGAGCATCGCCTGCGCGCTGTCCGCATCCAACCGCGGCAGGCGCGTGACGTAGTTGATCGCACCGCCCACCGCGCCGGCACCGTAGAGGAAGCTCGACGGCCCGCCGATGGCCTCGACGCGCTCGTAGATCCATGCATCGACCGGGCGCGCGGCAATGGTCGCGTACTGGAGGTCGATGCCGTTGAACAGCTGCGAGATCTGCGAGCCGGAGAAGCCGCGGTACGTCACCGCGTTGCCGTTGCCCGGCGGCGAGACCACCGTCAGGCCCGGGATGGCGTACAGCGCTTCCTGCGTGTTGCGCACGTCGCGGCGGTCGAGCGTGTCGCGGTCGATCACCGTCACCGATGCGGGCGTCTCCATCACGGTGAGCTGCAGCCGCGTACCGGCGGACGCGGGCGCGGACAGCGGCTGGCGGACGCCCTGCACCTGGATGCGATCCAGCGTGGTCGGCTGGTCACCGGAGGCGAGTGCGGGAGCGCAGGCGGCCGACAGCGAGAAGGCGACGGCCAGCGCGAGCGGATGCGCGCCCGGAGTGCGGCGGAGTGTGGAGGTCATGGACGATGCGGCGTGGAACCCGGCGCGCATTGTCGAGGCCAAGCCATCGCGCGAGGATGCGGCAAAACGCCGCACCCGAGTTCAGGCGCGCGACCGACGCGCGGCCGTCACGCGATGCGCGGACAATCGCGGCGCGAGCGCATCCGCATGGAGGCCGTCATGCCGTTCCCGCAGTCGACGATGACCACGCAGCGCGGCGAGTTCCGCCGCATCCATCGCGCGCTGCAGCGCAAGCCCGAGCTCGCCGCACGCACGCCGGTGTTCTTCTGCGAAGGCGACTCGTGGTTCTCCACGCCGCTGGCGATGAACCTGCTGGACTGGCTGGTCTATCCGACGCCGGAAGACGAGGAACACGGCGTGCCGCAGTTCGGCGCGGGTGGGCTGTTCTTCCGCACCGAGCGCAGCGGCGATCTGGCGCTGGACATCTTTTCGCCAGGCCGCATCGACGACCTGGCCGACTGGTACGAGGGCTTCGATTTCGACCTGGTGCTCATCAGCGCCGGCGGCAACGACTTCGTCGGTACGTTCCTGGGCGACCTGTTCGCCGGACAGGGACCGATGACGCCGGCCCAGGCCTTCGCGCGCGTGCAGCGCTCGCGCCGTTTCGAGGAGGTGCGTGGCGCGTACCAGCGCTTCCTGCGCGCATTCAGGCGGATCCGGCCGGACACGCCGATCCTCGCGCACAGCTACGACTACCCGCAGCGCATGGGCCAGTCCGGGCAGCTCACGCTGGCGAACCTGGGCGCGGCGGCGCTGCTGCGCGACCGCGTCGGTCCGTGGATCGCACCGCACCTGGCCACCGTGCTGCCGCAGGCGACGCAGCAGCGCGAGTTCGCGGCGATGCTGATCGACGGATTCGTCGAGCAGGTGCTGTCGCCACTGGCGGACCGCACCGAGTTCGCCGGCGTGTTCCGCTTCGTCGACCTGCACGGCACCCTGCGGCGCGCGGACCAGTGGTTCGACGAGATGCACCCCACCGGCGCGGGCTTCCACGCGCTGTCGCTGAAGCTGCGCAATGCCGCCAATGCACTGCTGCCGCCGGCCAAGCGCCGGGCCTGAGCGGTGCGTGGCATGATCGGGCGATGCAGGGCGTTCCCCAACATTTCGAGCATCCGCAGGACCGCGCGCAGTTCCGTCGGCCGACGCACCGGCCGGGCGTCGAGCTGTACCGCGCGCACATCGTCCGCCATGCGTTCGAACCCCACACGCACGAAGCCTACGGGCTGGGCGCGATCGAATCGGGCGTGGAGCGTTTCCGCTACCGCGGCAGCGATCACCTGGCGCCGTCGGACTCGCGCGTGATGATGAATCCGGACGTGCTGCATACCGGCCGGGCGGAAACCGAAGGCGGCTGGCGTTATCGCATGGCCTACATCGACGTCGATGTGGTCGAGGCGTTCAGCGGCGAACGCGGCTGGTGGTTCCGCGATGCCGTCCATCACGACGCCGCACGCGCGCACCGCGTGACCTTGCTGCTGGACGCACTGTGGCGCGCCGAGGAGCCGCTGGCCTTCGACAGCCTGCTGCTGTCGCTGCTCGACGGATTCGGCGACCAGGTGCGCCACGCGCCCGAATCGCGCAGCGCCGCCGCGCCGCGCTTCACCCACGTGATCGAGTACCTGCGCGCCAACCTCGCGCGGCGCATCACGCTGGAAGAGCTGGCTGCGGTGGCCAACCTCAGCCCGTTCCATTTCCTGCGCGCGTTCCGCGACCACCACGACGCCACGCCGCAGCAGATGCTGATGGCGTTGCGCCTGTTCGAGGCCAAGCGGCTGCTGGCGGATGGGATTGCGCCCGCGCAGGTGGCGGCGTCCGTCGGGCTGAGCGACCAGGCGCACCTGACGCGTGCGTTCGCGCAACGCTACGGCGTGACGCCGGCGCGATATCAGCGGCAGGTACGGCGCTGAGCCGTTTCGCTGTGCCGTAGGGAGACGGAAGAACTGCGCTGCGGCTCCGGTTGTGGCTGTGGCGGCCGCTGTAGCTCGCGTAAGCGAAGCGCACTCGGGAAGCGGCGTGCGAAACCCCGGGTGCGCTTCGCTCACCCGGCTACGGACGCTGCCCCGTGGTCCGCCGAGCGCCGTCACCGCAATCTCCTTCAAGACAGCGCCCGCACGCCGGTCCACTCTGGTCCCATGTGGACTGGAACCCTCTATGCGCTTGCCGCCGGCCTCATGTGGGGCCTGGTGTTCGTCGGCCCGCTGCTGCTGCCGGAGTACCCGGCCATGCTGCAGTCGGTCGGACGCTATCTCGCGTTCGGCCTGATCGCGCTGCCGCTGGCGTGGATGGACCGCACCGCGCTGCGCCGGCTGACACGGCCAGACTGGATCGAGGCGCTGAAGCTGGCGGCCATCGGCAACCTCCTCTACTACGTGTGCCTGGCCTCGGCTATCCAGCGCGCGGGAGCGCCCTTGCCGACGATGATCATCGGCACGCTGCCGGTGGTGATCGCCATTACCGCCAACCTGCGCGACCATCGCCGCGACGGCCGCCTGCCCTGGCGCCGCCTCGCGCCGTCGCTGCTGCTCATCGCCGCCGGCATCGCCTGCGTCAACCAGGTGGAGCTGGTCGCGCTGCGCGCCGATCCGGACGCAGATCCCGTGCGCTACCTGCAGGGCGCCGGGCTGGCGGTGATCGCCGTGGTCTGCTGGACCTGGTACCCGCTGCGCAACGCGGACTGGCTGCGCGCGCATCCGGACCGCAATCCGCGCACCTGGGCCACCGCGCAGGGCGTGGCGACACTGCCACTGGCGCTGGTCGGCTACGCGCTGCTGTGGACAGTGATGGCTGCGACGGATGCCGACTTCGCGATGCCCTTCGGGCCGCGGCCGCTGTTCTTCGTCGGCCTGATGCTGGCCATCGGCCTGTTCGCCTCGTGGCTGGGCACGCTGTGCTGGAACGCCGCCAGCCAGCGGCTGCCGACGGCCCTGGTAGGGCAGCTGATCGTGTTCGAGACGCTGGCGGCGCTGGCCTACGCGTTCATCCTGCGCGGGCGCATGCCCGAGCCGCTGACGCTGGCCGGCATCGCACTGCTGGTGGCGGGCGTGATGTGGGCGGTACGCATCCGCCCGGAGCCCGCCACGGGCGAGGGCCAGACCGCCTGAGGCGTGAAGGAGGCGCGGTTCCGCCGTCACGCGCGAATCGCTACGATCCCCACGGGCGTCTGTTTCCGGGCGCCCTTCGATTCGAGCGCGTGGGGATGCGCATGTCCACCAGATTGCTGATTGTCCTGCTGTCCTTGGCCCTGGGCGTGGTGAGCGGCGCCTTCGGCTGGTCGCTGATCGCCGGCAAGCGCCAGGCGGCCGCGCTGGCGGCCGCGCGCGCGGAGGGCCGCAAGGAAGCCGAGAAGGCGCTGTCCGACGAACTGGCCGCGCTGAAGCCGGTGACCTTCGCCAAGACCGCCGATGCCGAGACCAAGCCGGGCGGCGTGCAGTTCGGCTACGAGTACATGAAGCCGAAGAACGCGGCGCTGGAGCCGTTCTACAAGATGGCGCACGACGGCGACATGCTGCGCCACATCCCCGAGGTGCAGGCCATCGACGGCATGCTGATGCTGCCGCGGCCGATCAACTACGTCACCGCCGAATGCGGCGAGGTCAACGCGTTCTACTCGCCCGAACGCGGCGAAGTGGTGATGTGCTACGAGACCATGCAGACGCTGCAGGAGCGCGGCCGCGAACTGGCCGCTGCCAACAAGCTCGACGAGGGCTACGCGCAGCGGTATCTCGACGCCAACGTGCGTTTCATCCTGCTGCACGAGACCGGCCACGCGCTGATCACGCTGCTGGAAATCCCGATCACCGGGCGCGAGGAAGACGCCGTCGACCAGCTCGCCACCACGCTGATGATGCGTTTTGCCGGCCCCGACGAATCCACCACCGCGGTGACCGAGAACCTGCGCATGGCGTCCAACTGGTTCCTCGCGCGCAGCACCGGCGAGTACAACCTGGACGCGTACGCCGACCAGCACGCGCTGGGCGAACAGCGCTACTTCAACCTGCAGTGCCTGCTGTACGGCAGCGACCCGGCGCGTTACCTGAACATCGTCACCGACGGCGACCTGCCCGAAGCACGCGCCAAGGGTTGCCCGGAAGAAGCGCGCCGCATCAGCCGCTCGTGGCTGCGCCTGCTGCTGCCGTACGTGGCGCCCAAGTACGAGATGACCGAAGAGAAGGCAAACCGGCTGTTCGAGCAGCGCGAACGAGAACGCGAGCGCAACACGAGCATCCCGTACATCCGCTGAGGCCGTGCGCGGTCTGACCGGGAGGGCAAGGTGCAGCTGACGCAGGCGCAGTACGAGGCGACGTGCATCGGGTCGATGCGCCAGATTCCGCCCGACGCTGAACCGCCTTTCGACTTCATCGACTACCTAGACACGATCCCCAGCGAGGACTTCGCAGGCCACGCGTGTCAGGGCGACGTGACCTGGGTCTATGAGGAGGCGCAGGGACGTTTCCAGCACGTGCTGTTCAACAGCGAGGATCGGAACGTGTTCATGGTCGTCGTGCTGGACGCGGTGGGACGCACGGTCGTCGGGCACCGGCTGCTCGACCTGAACGCGCTGTACGGTCTCGACCGGACCTGAGGGTCTTGCGCGGCGTCGGCTGTCGTCAAGAGAGCGCGAGGTCATCGTGCCTGTACTCTGAGGGGCCACCCGAACATGGTTCGATCGGCGAAAAGCGCTACCGGTGGCCGGCAAGGCCCTTCCGTTGGCGAGAAAAGCGCTCGCCACGACGCTCCCGGCGCCTCGCGCGGCGGAAAAAGCCCCCGCGGCGGCGCATTTTTGATTCCCGAGCAATGGAAAGCGCAGCGTGCGTGGCGAAAAAAGCGTCGACGCCGCCGTTTGAAGTGGCTTCCGGAGAGAAGAAAGCGCCAGCGCCGGCGCTTCCCCGCGGTGCAGGCAACGAAAAAAGCCGCATCGCTGCGGCTTTTTTGATGTCCTCGCCGCCGTTGCGCGGCGAGCGATCCGGGCGTCGCGCCTACAGCGCCGCGATGGCCGCGTTGAGCGTCTGGCTCGGGCGCATGGCCTTGGCCAGCAGCGCCATGTCGGGGTGGTAGTAGCCGCCGATCTCGACCGGCTTGCCCTGCACCGCGATCTGCTCCTCGACGATCTTCTGCTCGTTGGCTTCCAGCGTGTCGGCCAGCTTGGCGAAGCGCGCGGCCAGCTCGGCGTCGGCCTTCTGGTCGGCCAGTGCGCGCGCCCAGTACATCGCCAGGTAGAAATGGCTGCCGCGGTTGTCGATGCCACCGACCTTGCGCGAGGGCGACTTGTCGGTGTCGAGGAACTTCGCGTTCGCCTGGTCCAGCGTGTCCGCCAGCACCTTCGCACGCGCGTTTCCGGTCGTATCGGCCAGGTGTTCCAGCGACGCCGCCAGCGCCAGGAATTCACCCAGCGAATCCCAGCGCAGGTAGTCCTCCTCGACGAACTGCTGCACGTGCTTCGGCGCCGAACCGCCCGCGCCGGTTTCGAACAGGCCACCGCCGGCCATCAGCGGCACGATGGACAGCATCTTCGCGCTGGTGCCCAGCTCCATGATCGGGAACAGGTCGGTGAGGTAGTCGCGCAGCACGTTGCCGGTGACCGAGATGGTGTCCTGGCCCTGGCGGATGCGCGCCAGCGAGTGCTTCATCGCCTCCACCGGCGGCAGGATGCGGATGTCCAGCCCGCTGGTGTCGTGGTCCTTGAGGTAGCGCTCGACCTTGGCGATGACGTTGGCGTCGTGCGCACGCTGCGGATCCAGCCAGAACACGGCCGGCGTGTTGCTCAGGCGCGCGCGGTTCACGGCCAGCTTCACCCAGTCCTGGATCGGTGCATCCTTGGTCTGGCACATGCGCCAGATGTCGCCCGCCTCGACCTTGTGCTCCATCAGCACGTTGCCGGCGTCGTCAAGCACGCGCACCACGCCGTCGGCGGGGATCTGGAAGGTCTTGTCGTGGCTGCCGTATTCCTCGGCCTTCTGCGCCATCAGGCCGACGTTGGGCACGCTGCCCATCGTCGCCGGATCGAACGCGCCGTTGGCGCGGCAGTCGTCGATCACGGCCTGGTAGATGCCCGCATAGCAGCGGTCGGGGATCACCGCCTTGGTG
This sequence comes from Lysobacter sp., assembly GCF_035655815.1. Classification (NCBI taxonomy): domain Bacteria; kingdom Pseudomonadati; phylum Pseudomonadota; class Gammaproteobacteria; order Lysobacterales; family Lysobacteraceae; genus Lysobacter; species Lysobacter sp. The sequence goes on along the minus strand of NZ_DASRTS010000037.1, from coordinate 32,303 downwards.
TCCTGCAGCTTGCCGCCGGCGTTCCACATGCGGCCGGAGTCGCGGATCATCGCCGGCATCGACGCATCGACGATCACGTCGCTGGGCACGTGCAGGTTGGTGATGCCCTTGTCGGAGTTCACCATGGCAAGGGCCGGACGGCGCGTGTATTCGGCGACGATGTCGGCCTCGATGGCGGCAACGGTTTCCGGCGGCAGCGAAGGCAGGCGCGCGTACAGGTCGCCGATGCCGTTGTTGGCGTCGAAGCCAGCCTTGTCCAGCACGTCGGCGTGCTTGGCCAGCGTGTCGCGGTAGAAGCGCCTGACCACGATGCCGAACATGATGGGGTCGCTGACCTTCATCATCGTCGCCTTCAGGTGCAGCGAGAACAGCACGCCGCGCGACAGCGCGTCGTCGATCTGCGCATCGACGAAACGCGACAGCGCATTGGCGTTCATCACCGAGGCATCGATGACCTCGCCGGCCTGCACCTTGATATTGGTCTTGAGCATGTTGCGGCGGCCGTCGCTGCCGGTCAGTTCGATCGAGACCGTACCGGCCTTGTCGATCACCTTCGACTGCTCGCTGCCGTAGAAGTCGCCGCTGTCCATGTGTGCGACGTGCGACTTCGAATCGGCGCTCCATGCACCCATGCGATGCGGATGCTTGCGCGCGTAGTTCTTCACCGACAGCGGCGCGCGGCGGTCGGAGTTGCCTTCGCGCAGCACCGGATTCACCGCGCTGCCCTTGACGCGGTCGTAGCGCGCCTTGATCTCGCTTTCCTGCTCGCCCTTGGGTTCTTCCGGATAGTCCGGCAGCGCGTAGCCCTGCTGCTGCAGTTCGGCGATGGCGGCCTTGAGCTGCGGTACCGAGGCGCTGATGTTGGGCAGCTTGATGATGTTGGCTTCCGGCGTGGTCGCCAGCTGGCCGAGCTCGCTCAGGTGATCGGCGACCTTCTGGTCGTCTTTCAACACGTCGGGGAACTGCGACAGGATGCGGCCCGCGAGCGAGATGTCGCGCGTTTCCACGGCGATGCCCGCGGTGGCGGTGTACGCCTCGATGATCGGCAGCAGCGACTGCGTGGCCAGGAACGGCGCTTCGTCCGTCAGCGTGTAGATGATCTTGGGCGTATTGGGCATGTCGGTGGGGCTCGCTTGCGTGAGGCGTGGGCGGAAGGCCACAGGGGCCGACGCTGCGTGCCCGCATCAGAGGCGACCGCAGCGTCTTCGACGCGCGCCGTGAGGCGCGCAACCCTCGCATTGTCGCGGTTTCGGCAGGGGTGGCAAAGGGCGGCGGCGCAACGGTGCGGTTCGTCGGGCGGGTCGGCGGACCGCACCAGGACGTACGGTTGCAGCGGCGATGCCTGGTTGTCCGTCTCTTACCGCGCTTTTCATCTCCCCCTTTGGAAAAGGGGGATCAAGGGGGATTCGCTTGTGCTTTGCGCTTCGCGACGCTGCAAGCGTGCCGGCGCTTTCTCTCCTCTCCCCCAACCCCTCCCCATCAGGAGAGGGGAGCAAACATCGGGACATCGCCCGAAACCGCAACGCACGAAGCGCCGTGCTTTCATCTCCCCCTTTGAAAAAGGGGGATCAAAGGGGGATTCGCTTCTGCTCTTTGCGCTACGCCGCGCTGCGAGCGTGCCGGCCCTTCTCTCCTCTCCCCCCAACCCTCCCCATCAGGGGAGGGGAGCAACCAGCGGGACATCGCCCGAAACCGCAACGCACGAAGCGCCGTGCTTTCATCTCCCCCTTTGGAAAAGGGGGATCAAAGGGGGATTTGCTTGTGCTTTGCGCTTCGCGACGCTGCGAGCGTGCCGGTCCTTCTCCTCTCCCCCAACCCCTCCCCATCAGGGGAGGGGAGCAGGCATCGCTGCCGTCACCCGGCTACCGCAACACGCGACACGCCTGCGCTTTTCATCTCCCCCTTTGAAAAAGGGGAATGAAGGGGGATTGGCTCTTATGCGCTTACGCTCCGCAGCACTTCTTGTACTTCTTGCCGCTACCGCAGGGGCAGGGCTCGTTGCGGTCGGGCGTGGCTTCGCGGCGGATCGGTTCGCGCGGGGTCAGCGCTTCGATGCGCAGATGGTGCAGGTCGGCCAGCATGCCCGGCAGCGAGGCGATGACTTCTAGTCGCTCGCGATAGCTCACCGGCTCGCCGGGCTCGTCCGGGTTCTCGCCGATGACCTCGCCACTGGCCAGGCGATCCAGTCGCAGGAAGATCTCGTCGACCCACTCGTGCTCGTCGAGCCACTTGTCCCAGGCGATCTCGCTGAGCTCGACGCCGCGGAAGAAACCGAAGGCCCAGTCGCGGCCGACGTCGAGTTCGTCGTCCTGCTCCTGTTCCGGCTCTTCGGGCAGCCACAGCAGCGGCGCCAGGTGGTCCGGCAGGTCGTCGTCGCCGTGGCGTACGCGCTGGCTGACCATGTTCCAGTGGCCCTGCAGCAGCGCCTCGACCTGCGCGCGCTCCTCGTCGTCCTTCCAGCGCGGCGGCGTGCCCCACACGGCGCCCTGCCACTGCTCGAACGCGATCACCTCCGGGCCTACCGCCAGTGCCGACAGGTAGCCGTCCAGTGCCTCCAGGTTGAAACCCTTGAACGGGACGGCGCGCTGCTCCAGCAGTTCGGCCAGGCGTTCGATCTGATCGTCGTCGAGGTAGGCGGGGGCTTTCATCGGGGGGAACTCGGCCTGCGAAACGCGACATGGTAGTCGCCCGGGCGTTCTCTCGCCGAGAATCCGCCCATGTCGACACCTAACACGGCGCCTCCCGCGCCCGGCGCACCCTGTCCCTGCGGTCGCGGCCGTCCGTACGCCACCTGCTGCGGCCCGCTGCACGCCGGTGCGCCGGCGCCCGATGCCGAGGCGCTGATGCGCTCGCGCTACAGCGCCTACGCGCTGGGCGATGCCGCGTACGTGAGCGCTTCGTGGCATCCGGACACCCGTCCGGCCGACCTGGACCTAGACGATGCCGCCGCCACACGCTGGCTGGGGCTGGAGGTGAAGCAGCACGTGCCCATCGACGCGGACCACGCGACGGTGGAGTTCGTCGCGCGGTACCGGACCGGTGGCGCGCCGGCCGTGCGGCTGCACGAGGTCAGCCGCTTCGAGCGCATCGACGGCCGCTGGTACTACGTCAACGGGACCTTCCCCGCACGCCAGTGACGCCACGCAGCGCATTAGCCCGCCGCGGAATCGCCGCGCAAAAAAAGGGCGCGGGGGAGAGCCGCGCCCATGCTTGCCCACCACACGGTGGGGGAGAGAGGGGATCACTTCACTTCGAACTCGCGGGTCTGGACCACGGCGCCGTTGAGGGAAATCTCCACCTTGTAACGGCCGGTCGGGAAGCCGTTCGGGCTGTTGATGCTGAAGGTCGTGTTGCCGGTGCCGGTGAGCGTGGCATCGGCACTGTCTTCCTTCACCGTCTGGCCATCCTGGAACGTCCACTTGGCGCCCAGCCTGGCCGGCACGCTCGCCATCGGATCGGACGTGGACGTGGCGACAGAAGCATGGATGGTGTCGGTGGGCTTGAAGGTGCTGGTGGCCGCGGTGACCTTCTTGTCCGCGCCGACCTGCGTGCCCAGGTCGACCGACGTGACCGTCGCACTGGCAGCGGCCGGTGCCGGAGCGGGCGCCGGGGCGGCCGGTGCCGCGGGTTCGGTCGCCGGCGGCGACACCACGGCGGCTTCTTCCTTCTTCTTGCAGCCGACCAGCGCCAGGGAGGCGACCAGTGCGGCGGCAACGGCGAGATGCAGGCGATTGCGGATCATCTGGAGTCTCCTGACTGCAAACGAATGGAACGGAAAGCGTCGGCGCTCAATCGCCCGCGGGCGGAATGCGCAGGACCTGGCCGGGCTGGATGCGGTCGGGATCGTCGAGCTGGTCCCGGTTGGCGTCGAAGATCGCGCTCCACCGACTGGCCTTTCCGTAGAAATGCTTGGCGATGTGCGAGAGCGTGTCGCCCTTCTGCACGGTGTAGGTCTGCGCTTCGCCTGCGGTGGCGGAGTTGATCTGCTCGGTCGAACTGATCGTCGACTGGACGTCGCTGAAATCGGCCTTCTTCGAGATCTGCTCGGTGCTCTCGACGTTGCTTCGAACGTCCGAGAAATCGGCTTTCTTGTCCGGGGTGGTCATGGGGTCGCGGCTCCTCCGGTGAGGCGGAGGCACCATGACACGCCCGCTGTTAAGGAAATATGGCGGCCGTGGAAACAGGCCGCCACACACGACGGTTTTACTGCCGTTCGTCGCGTCCCGCAGCCGGACGCGGGTGTCCCGGCGTACCGCGCCAGGGATTGATGTCCAGCCCGCCGCGACGCGTGTAACGCGCTTCGACGGAGAGCTGGCGCGCGCCCGTGCGCGAGAGCACGTCGACGAACACGCGCTCCACGCACTGCTCGTGGAACTCCGCGTGGTCGCGGAATGAAACGAGGTAACGCAGCAGTCCGGCGCGATCGATGCGCGGGCCGTGATACGAGATGACAATGCGCGCCCAGTCCGGCTGGCCGGTCACCGGGCAGTTGGACTTGAGCAGCGAACTGGTGAGCGTTTCCTCGACCACGTGAGAGGCGTCCGCCTGCAGATGCGCCGCGTTGGGCGGGCCATATTCGTCGATGGCGACATCGAGCCCGTCGATGCAGTCCATCACCGCGTTCTCCGGCGCGCCCTCGTCGATCGGCGGCAGGCCGAAGGCTACGTCCACCGGCGCGCCAGCCGCGTGCGAGAGGTCATGCACCATGCGCGCGCGCACCTCGTCGTCGGACGCGAATCGCGTGCCGTTGAACGAGTTGAGATACAGCTTGAGCGACTTGGATTCGACCAGGTTCGGCGACGTGGCCGGCACCGTGATCGTCGCGGTGCCCACGCGTGGCTTGCCGCGCGCATCCAGCCAGCTCAGCTCATACGCGTGCCAGCGATCCACGCCTTCGAATGGCAGTGCGTCGCCGTCGATGCCGATCTCGCCGCGACCAAGCGTGCGGGCGATGGGGAACAGCAGGCTCGCGTCGTACTCGCGCGGGTAGTCGACGTGGCGGCCAAGCGGGAGGTCATGGGTGTTCATGCGGGCATTTTAGCGCCGCGCGCGCCGCTTACCTGAGCGGAGCGGGCGTCGCAAGGTTCGGATATCGGGCCGGACCTGCCCGCCGGACACTGGCGATGCCACTCCACGGAACGCCGCCATGCTCATCCTCTACGACTACTTGCCCTCACAGAACGCCTGGAAGGTGCGCCAGCTGCTGCACCATCTGCAGCGTCCGTTCGAGACGCGCATGGTCCGCATCTTCGACGGCGAAGGACGCAGCGATGCGTTCCGCGCGATCAGTCCCACCGGCACCGTCCCGGCGCTCGAACTGGAGGACGGCCGCACGCTGGCCGAGTCGAACGCGATCCTGATGTATCTGGCGGACGACACCGCCTACCTGCCGGCCGACGCCTACGGCCGTGCACGCGTGATGCAGTGGCTGTCGTTCGAGCAGGAACGCGTGGAGAGCCAGATCGGTGCGCTGCGCCACTGGACGCTCACCGGCAAGCTCACGCGTCGCCCCGAAGCGCTGGTGGCGATCAAGCGCAAGGCCGGGCTCAACGCGCTATCGATCCTCGATGCGCAGTTCGCCACGCGCGACTGGATCGCCGCCGACCGCTACACCATCGCGGACCTGTCGCTGTACGCCTACGCGGGCGTCGCCGACGAAGCCGGCTTCGATCTGTCGCCATACCCGCACTTGCGTGCGTGGTTCGAACGCGTGCGCGCGCAGGACCGCCACCTGGCCGAGCGCTTCGACTATTCGATCGATCCGCAGTCGGTGAATGAGTTGTAGATCCAAGGGAGCTGTGCTGACTTCGCGGTACTGACTTCCATGTCCAGGACAGAACTTCGTGCATTGCAACGACGCATATGTCGTGCTGCGCCGCTGCCGCCGATTCGCGGGAGGCCTTTTTGCTCGTCATCCCCGCGAAGGCGGGGATCCATGGATCTGCGCATCACGCTCTCCGGAAGGCGAAGGATCGCGTCCAGATGGATTCCCGCCTACGCGGGAATGACGGCAGAAGGACAAGATGGCGACGGCGGTGGCGGGCTGCAACTGCAAGAGCTGGTACCAGTGTCAGTGCCGGGGGCCAAGGCATATTCCCGCCGGCGCATGTGTCTTTTGCTCGTCATCCCCGCGAAGGCGGGGATCCATGCGTCTGTGTATCACGCTCTGCGGAAGGCGGGACATCCGCGTCCAGATGGATTCCCGCCTGCGCGGAAATGACGGTCTAGCGGAGCGACAGCGCGAGCGCGGGGCCCATCACTGACGTTCTCCACCCGTCATCTCCACGCCCAGCGCACCGCGCCACTTACCCCTGCGCCTGCGGCACTCCGTGCAGGTAGTCCAGCGTGACCTGCAGCAAGGCGCGTAAGCCCAGGTCCAGCGAGGATTCGTCGAGCGTGAACTTCGGCGAGTGGTTGCTGGGGGCGGTGACCGGGTCGATGCCCTTGGCGGTCGCGCCGACGAAGAAGAACATCGACGGCACCTCCTTCGCGTAGAACGAGAAGTCCTCCGCGCCCATCTGCAGCGGCGGTTCGATCACGTTGGCCTTGCCGGCCACGGCTTGCAGGCTCGGAATCATGCGCGCGGTCAGCGCGGGATCGTTCACCGTCACCGGATTGCCGTCGTTGTCCGGCACGCTCGCCTCGACGCTCGCACCGTTGGCGGCGCTGACGTGCTCGGCCACGTTCTTCAGGTCGGCGAAGATGCGCTGGCGCATGCCTTCGTCGAAGGTGCGGATGGTGCCGACCAGCTCCACCTCGTCCGGAATGATGTTGTAGCGGATGCCGCCCTTGATCGCGCCGAAGCTGACCACCGCCGGCAGCTTCGCGATGTCGGTGCGGCGGCTGACGATGGTCTGCGCGGTGCCGACCAGGTCGGCCGCGGCGACGATGGGATCGATGCCGCCCCACGGGCGCGAACCGTGCGTCTGGCGGCCCTTCACCTTGATCGTGAACTTGTCGGACGCGGCCATCAGCGGTCCCTGGCGCACGCCGATCTGTCCCGCCTGCAACGTCGAGAACACGTGCAGGCCGAACATCGCGTCCGGCTTGAAATCCTTGAACAGGCCTTCCTCGATCATCAGCGACGCGCCACCCTCCTCGCCGTCGGGCGCGCCTTCCTCGGACGGCTGGAACACCAGCATCACCGAGCCGGGCAGGTCGGCCTTCATCTTCACCAGCGCGTCGGCGATGCCGAGCAGGATGCCGGTGTGCGCGTCGTGGCCGCAGGCATGCATGACGCCGACGGTCTCGCCGCGGAAGGTCGCAGTGGCCTTGGACGCATACGGCAGTCCGGTCTGCTCGGTGACGGGCAGCGCGTCCATGTCCGCGCGCAACGCGACCCTCGGCCCGGGCTTGCCGCCTTCGATGATCGCCACCACGCCGTGGTGCGCGATGCCGGTCTTCGGCTTCAGCCCCAGCGCGCGCAGGTGCTCGGCGACCTTCGCCGCAGTGCGCTGCTCACGGTTGGACAGTTCCGGGTTCTGGTGGAAGTCGCGACGCCAGGCGACGACCTTCTGCTGCACCGCCCTGGCGGCGGCGGCCACCTCGGGCCTCTCAGGCGACGCGACGTCCTGCGCGTGGGCGAACAGCGGCGTGGCGAGCATGGCGCTGCCAAGCAGCGCGGGCAACAGACGCATCGGCGGACTCCGGTAAGTGGAGCACCGATGCTAGCTCAAGCGGGTTTGGCGGAACCGGGCCGCTCGGCTCATCGCGCGGTGCGCGGAAGTGCTCTTCACGGCGGATGGATGGCCGGTCGCGAGCAAGCTCGCTTCTACGGAAGAACACCCCGCGTAGGAGCGAGCGTGCAGCGACCTGACTACGCCGGGTGCACTGCGACCCGGGTGCGCTTCGCTTACCCGGGCTACGTGCTACGGCGCACCGAGGTAATCCACCGCCACCTGCAGCATCGCGCGCACGCCGACGTCCAGCGCCTGTTCGTCGAGCATGAAGTGCGGCGAGTGGTTGATCGGTGCCTTGGCCGGATCGATGCCCGGCGCGGTGGAGCCGACGAAGAAGTACACGCCCGGCACCGTGTTGGAGAACTGCGCGAAGTCCTCGGCGACCGTCACCAGCGGCATCTCGACGACGTTCGCCTCGCCCACGGCGCGCTGCAGCGACGGCCGCACGCGTGTGGTCAGTTCGGGGTCGTTGACGGTGGCCGGCGCGTTGGCGGCCACTTCGAGTTTCGCGCTTGCGCCGCTGGCATGGGCGAAGTCCTCCGCGGTGCGGCGGAAGCGCGCGATGATGTCCTCGCGCTGCTTCGCGTCGAAGGTACGCAGCGTACCGACCATGCGCGCCTCGTCCGGAATGATGTTGAAGCGCACGCCGGCGTTGAACTGTCCGGCCGTGAGCACGGCCGGTGTGGCAGCGATGTTGACCTGCCGCGCGATCATGCTCTGCGTGCCCAGCAGGATCTGCGCGGCCACGGTGATCGGGTCCACGCCGTCCCACGGACGCGAGCCGTGCGTCTGCTGTCCGCGAACCGTCAGGCTCCACTCGTCGGCGGCGGCGAGCATCGGGCCACTGCGCACGCCGATCGTGCCGACCGGCAGCCCCGCCCACACGTGCAGGCCGAACACCGCATCGGGCTTGAAGTCGCGGAACACGCCCTCGTCCAGCATGAGCTTGGCGCCGAAGTTCTCGCCGGGATTCGGAGGGCCTTCCTCGGACGGCTGGAACACGAACATCACCTCGCCCGGCAGGTTCTCCTTCTGCGCTGCCAGCGCAGTAGCCACGCCCAGCAGGATGGCCACATGCGCATCGTGCCCGCAGGCGTGCATCACGCCGACGTCCTGGCCGCGGTAGGTGGTCTTCACTTTGGAGGCGAACGGCAGGCCGGTCTGCTCGGTGACGGGCAACGCATCCATGTCGGCGCGCAATGCGATGCGCGGGCCCGGCTTTCCGCCCTTGAGCACCGCGACCACGCCGGTATGCGCGATGCCGGTGCGCGGCTGCAGGCCGATCCTGCGCAGCTGGTCGGCGACGAGCTTCGCCGTGCGGACTTCGTGGTTGCCCAACTCCGGATGCTGGTGAATGTCGCGGCGCCACGCGACCACCTGCGCCTGCACGGCCTTCGCGCCCGAGGCGACATCGGGCTGCTGCGCGAAGGCGGGCGTGGCGAGCAAAGCGGACAACAAGGCGGAGGCGATGATCGGCGTGCGCATGAGGCTGCATCGGGATACGTGGGATGTCCGATGCTAACGGCAAACCGGTGCGTGCCACGAGGTCGCGCCGGCACGGGCGCCTCTGTCATGCTTGGGTCGTTCGGCACCGGATTCGAGGGGAATCAATGCGCAACACCCATGGATGGATCGCCGCATTGGCGGCGATCTGCTGGCTCACTGGCTGCAACGCGCCGGGAGACGCCGCGAAGGCGCCCACGCAGGAAACGGCGCAGCGCCGGTTCGGCGAGATCGCCTTCGAACCGTGCACGCTGTCCAGCCCGATGGCGCCGACCGGCATCGACGCTCAATGCGCGAAGTTCGAGGTCGCCGAGGACCCGTCGCAGCCGAAGGCTCGGCGCATCCCGCTCAACATCGCGTGGCTGCCGGCCAAGGATCGCAGCGGCGACATCACCGATCCGGTGTTCTTCCTAGCCGGTGGCCCCGGTCAGGCCGCGACCGAGTACGCGTCGCAGATCGACCTCGCGCTGCGCGACGTGCGCAAGCAGCGCGACATCGTGCTGATCGACCAGCGCGGCACCGGCAAGCTCAGCCCGCTGGTCTGCCGCGACGCCAACGGCCAGCCGCTGGAACTGCCCACGTCGGAGGAAGCCGATGCTTCGGCCATCGCCGACTATGCCGCGACCTGCGCGCGCAACCTGCAGGGCAAGGCCGATCCGCGCTTCTACACCACCAGCCAGGCCATCGCCGACCTGGACGCCGTGCGCGCGGCGCTGGGCGTGCAGCAGATCAACCTGGTCGGCGTGTCGTACGGCACGCGCGTGGCGCAGCAGTACGCCGCGCGTTTCCCGCAGCACACGCGCACGCTGGTGCTCGACGGCGTTGCGCCCAACGAACTGGTGGTGGGCGGCGAGTTCGCCCGCACGTTCGAGCGCGCGCTCGAACTGCAGGTGGCCCAGTGCAAGGGCCAGCCCAGCTGCGCCGCGCGTTTTCCGCAGGACCTGCGCACGCAGCTGATGGCGGTGAAGGTGCGACTGGCCGACGCGCCGGTGCAGGTCGATTACCGCGATCCGTCCACCGCGCAGCGCAAGCGCGACACGCTCACCGCCGACACGGTGGTCGGCCTGACGCACCTGTTCTCGTACATGCCACAGATGGCGTCGCTGCTGCCGGTAGTGATCGACGAAGCCGACCGCGGGCATTACGAGCCACTGATGGCGCTGGCGCAGATGATGACGCGCGAGGTCGGTGGGCAGATGAACCGCGGCATGCAGTGGTCGGTGATCTGCGCCGAGGATGCCGACCGTTACGTCGCCGATCCGCGCGATGCGGGCACGGTGCTCGGACCCGACATGGCCGCGGCGTTCTTCGCCGCATGTCCGGCATGGCCGCACGGCGCACGCCCGAAGGAATTCGCCACGCCGCTGCGTTCGGACGTGCCGGCGCTGCTGCTGTCGGGTGAACTCGATCCAGTCACGCCGCCCGACTACGGCGAGCGAGTGCTGAATGGCCTGCCGAACGGCCGCCACTTGGTGCTGCGCGGGCAGGGGCACAACGTCGGCGGGCTGGGCTGCCTGCCCAAGCTGGTCGGCCAGTTCATCGAATCGCGCGACGCGAAGTCGCTGGACGCAACGTGCCTGGACACCATCGACTATGTGCCGCCGTTCACCAGCTTCAACGGATGGGAACCATGAGCCACGCACCTGTCGTCATCTTCCGAATCCAGAGCGCGCGCGCATGATCCTCGCCCACGATCTCCACAAGCACTTCAAGACCAAGACCGGCACGGTGCACGCGGTGCAGGGCGTGCACTTCGAGGCGCACGACGGCCAGATCACCGGCCTGCTCGGCCCCAACGGCGCCGGCAAGACCACCACGCTGCGCATGCTCTACACGCTGATGAAGCCCGACTCCGGCCAGGTGCTGGTGGACGGCGTCGATGCGGCGCGCGACCCCGCCGCGGTGCGCCGGGCGCTGGGCGTGCTGCCGGATGCACGCGGCGTGTACAAGCGCCTTACCGCACGGGAGAACATCGCGTACTTCGGCCAGCTGCACGGCATGTCCGCCGGGACGATCGCGCAGCGCACGCGCGTGCTGGCCGATGCGCTGCAGATGGACGACATCCTCGATCGCCAGACCGAAGGCTTCTCGCAAGGGCAGCGCACCAAAACCGCGATCGCACGCGCACTGGTGCACGACCCGAGGAACGTGATCCTGGACGAGCCGACCAACGGCCTGGACGTGATGACCACACGCGCGATGCGCGGATTCCTGCAGCAGCTGCGCGCGGAGGGACGCTGCGTGATCTTTTCCAGCCACATCATGCAGGAGGTCGCCGCGCTGTGCGATCGCATCGTGATCATCGCCAAGGGGCAGGTGGTGGCCGCCGGCACCGCGGACGAATTGCGCGCGCAGACCGGCGAGGCGAATCTGGAGGACGCGTTCGTCCGTGCCATCGGTTCTGATGAGGGCCTGCACGCATGAGCACCGGCACTTCCGCTTTCCGCGAACCCGGCCTATTCGCCACCGCCTGGTCGGTGATGTGCAAGGAACTGCGCGACATCTCGCGCGATCGGCGCACCCTCGCGCTGGCGCTGCTGCTCGGTCCGTTGCTGTATCCGCTGCTGATGATCGGCATTGGCTCGCTCGCGGAGAACCGCGCGCGCACGCAGCTGGACAAGGTGCTTGAGGTGCCTACGGTCGGCATGGAACGCGCGCCGAACCTGGTCGCCTTCCTCGCCACGCAGGGCATCCGCGCGGTCGAACCGCCGACCGACGTCGATGCGGCCATCGTGCGCCAGGAAGTGGACGTCGCGCTGCGCATCGGCCCGACGTTCGCCGACGACTGGCGTGCCGGCCGTCCGGCGCTGGTGGAGATCGTGCAGGACACCACGCGGCGCGACAGCGAAATCCCCAGCGCGCGCGTGCGTGCGGCGGTCGCGGCCTACGGCGACCAGGTCGGTGCGCTGCGCCTGCTCGCGCGCGGCATCGATCCTTCGGTGACGCGCGCCATCAACGTCGGCAGCCGTGATCTCGCAACGGAGGATGCACGACGCGGCCTGATGCTCTCCACGATCATGCCGTACCTGCTGATCCTGATGTCGTTCCTCGGCGGCGCGTACCTGATCATGGACGCCACTGCCGGCGAGCGCGAACGCCAGTCGCTGGAACCGCTGCTCGCCACGCCGGCCTCGCGCGGCGCCATTGTCAGCGGCAAGATCGCCGCGGCGTGCGCACTGGGCCTGCTTTCGCTGCTGCTGACGTTGCTGGCCTTCAAGCTCAGCGCGCAGCTCAGCAGCGGCGTCGGCCGCATGCTCGACGTGAGTTTCGCTGCGATCGGCCGAATGCTGCTGATCCTGCTGCCGATGCTGTTCATCGGTACCACGCTGCTGACGTGGCTGTCCGCCACTGCGAAGAGCATGAAGGAAGCGCAGAGCCACATGACCTGGCTGATGCTGCTGCCGATGATCCCGACCATCGCGCTGGCGGTGAACCCGATCAAGACGCAGGCGTGGCAGTTCATGGTGCCGTTCCTCGCGCAGAACCAGATGCTGCTGAAGGTGACGCGCGGCGAGAGCATCGACCTGCAGGTCTGGGCGATCTACCTGGCCGCCGGCTTCGGCATGGCTGCCGTCCTGTGGCTCGCCGCCGTACGCCGCTATCACCAGGAGCGCCTGGCGATATCGGGGTGAGCGGCCGCGCTTGCGCGCCACTGGCGCGCGCGGCCGCGAACGCCCGGCCACGGATGGCCGGGCCGGGCAACCCGAAGCCCATTACGTGACGCCATGGACGGCAGCGGCAACGCTGACCAGTGTCCGGCACTGCCGCGTGGCCTGCCGAACGCCCGGCCACGGATGGCCGGGCTGGGCGACCCGAAGCCCACCACGTGACGCCACGGACGGCAGCGACCACTTCGTCGCGCGCCACTGGCGCGCGCGGCCGCGAACGCCCGGGTGAGAGTACGACCGCTTTTTCGGCACTGCCGCGAGGTCGTATGAACGCCCAGCCACGGATAGCCGGGCCGGCGATCCGAAGCCCGTTACGTGACGCCATGGACGACAACGACCGCATGTGAACCGCAGGAAGTACGCGGTGGTACGGACCCCTTCAACGCACGCTCGCCAGCAAGCTGGCTCCTACAGCCGGGAGTTCGCGTAGGAGCGAGCTTGCTCGCGACCCGTGCAACCGCGGCGACCGAAGCCATGGCGTGACGCCATCGATCGCCGAGGCAATCGAACCGCCGCATAGCACCGTCTTGCGCGACCCGGGTGCGCTTCGCTTACCCGGGCTACGGGGTTGCGCCGTGTGGATGAGTTGACGGTGCGAGCAACCAAATTCCCGCCCTCGCGGAACTGACTGGCAAAGGCGCGCGACACAGGGGCCCTGGCCTCCACGCTCGCAACCACGTCACTTCCACCCGACAAAGAAAAAGCCCGGCAAACGCCGGGCTCTTTCGTCTGCTTCCACAACGACGCCGATCCCCCAACCGACGTCGCCGTGTATTGCGTCCGCGATCAGCTCTGCGGATTGAAACCGATGGTGCGGCGGGTGGTCACCGGCGCGTCGATCGGCTGGAAGCGCCACTTGCGCACGGCGTTCACCGCTTCGCGATCGAAGATGCGCGCCGGGTTGGAGCGCACCACGCGGGCGGCGGTTACCGAGCCGTCGGTGCCGACCGTGAACTCCACCTGCACCTCGCCCGACGTACCGGCACGCAGAGCTTCCGGCGGATAGCGCGGCGGCGGCATCGACAGCGGACGCAGGTCGCTCGCATCGGCCGTGGCCGGCGTCGCGGCGGCTTGGCGGGCCGCGGCGGCACGCTGCTCGGCAGCGCGTTGGTCGGCCGCACGCTGTTCGGCGGCGGCGCGGTCGGCGGCAGCACGATCCTCGGCCTGCTTGTCGGCGGTGGCCTTGGCCTGCTGGGCGGCCAGCTGGCGGGCGGCTTCTTCCTGCTGCTTCTTCTGGTCCTCGACGCGCTTGCGCTCGAGTTCGACCTTCTTCTTGGCCTCTTCCTCGGCAGTCAGCTGCTGCTGCGTGGCGCGCTTGGCGACCGCGTCCTGCTGCTGCGTGATGCTGGTCTTCAGGCGCGCCAGCGCGGGATGCTGCGCGTCGGCCCGTTCCAGCAGCGCGGCCAGGCGCTGGGCTTCGGTGAAGTCCTCGCGGTTCACGCTCTGCTCGATGGCGATCACCGTCATCGGCAACAGATCGGTCAATGCGCTCGACACGGCGGCGTCCCCCGGCGCCTTGTCCCGCAGCGCCAGGTAGTACTCGACCGCGTTGTCCTCGGCCGGTGCATACAGACGGTTCTCCGCGTAGGCCTTGCGGGCGGCCTCACGCAGCTGGTCCGCGGTCAGGGCCGTTACCTTGGCCGATACGGCGGTTTCCGCCGTTACCGCGGGGGCGGCCGCAGTCGCGGCCGGGGCAGCCGCGCTCTCCTGCGCGGGCTGTTCTTTCTGGCAGGCAACCAGCACGCAGCCCAAGGCCAGCGCGATGGACCACTGCGATACCACGGACAGCCGGCGCGAGGGCCGGGCTATTGGATTTACGACGGTCATTGGCAAAGCTCCCCTGAAGTGCGCCGTCACGAGCACACGCCACTAGATCGCGTGAGCGGGCCGTGTTTGTCAAGCAACGGCGTCCCGCAGCCTACCATCGACAAGGCCGCCCAAGCCGCGCCAGGCGGGTCATCGGCCCTGTTTCAGGAGAGCCCCTCAGCGGGCCGCGCGCACCGATCCACGCAGGGCCCGCCACGGCAGCCGCACACCCAACCCGCCTTCATCGGCAAGCTGGGCCGCCAGCAGGCGCTGGAACGGCGCGAACGCCTCGCTGGCCCGCAGCAGTCCGGCACGGACGCGACGCGCAGGCCAACGGTCGTCGGTGAACAGGCCGACGATGCCGCGCGTGGCCAAGTACAGCGGCAGCGTGGCCCGGCGGTGGCCGCGGTCGTAGCGGGCCAGCAGGGCCGGCGCGCCGATGTCCTGGCCGGACTGCGCCGCGCGACGCAGTTCACCGGCCAGCCGCTCCACGCCGAGCAGCCCCAGGTTGAAACCGTGCGCGGTCACCGGATGCATGCCGACGGCCGCGTCACCCAGCAACGCGAGCCGGCGTGCGGCGAAGCGGTCCGCATAGGTGCCGACCAGCGGGTAGACGTGCCGCTCGCCCACGTCGGAGATCCGGCCCAGGCGCCCGTGGAAGCGGCGCTCCATTTCGCGAGCGAAGCCGTCCGCGTCCAGGTCCTGCACCTCGCGCATGCGCGGCGACGGCAATGTGAGCACGACCGAGGACCGGTGGCCCTGCGGCGCCGCACGGCCCAGCGGCAGCAGCGCCAGGGTCTGCGCGTAGTCGAACCATTCCCACGCGGTGTCGTCGTGTGCGACTTCGTGGCTGACCCGGCACACCAGCATCGAGCGTCCGAAGTCGTACATGCGCGCGCCGATGCCGGCGACGCGGCGCGTTTCCGAGAAGCGGCTGTCGGCGGCCACCAGCAGCCGCGACTCGACGCTGCGGCCGTCGGCGAGGCGCACATGCGCGCGGTCTTCGTGCGTCTCGATGCCGGCCACAGCCACGCCATGCAGCAGCGTGGATTGGGTGCCGTCGGCCACCGCCTCGAATGCGGCCTTGCGGATGCAGTGGTTCGGGATCAGGAAGCCGAGCTGGTCGCGACCGCCGTCCGTGTGCGAGACGCGCATCGGCCGGTCGTCGCCGCCATCGAATACCAGCGCATCGCGCAGCGGATGGATTTCGTCGTCGGGCAGCCGCTGCCACAGGCCCAGCTGTTTCATCAGTGCCTGCGAGCGGTGGGTCAGCGCGATCTCGCGACCATCGAACGCGGGGTCTCGCAGTGCGGCTTCCGGCTGGCGTTCCACCAGCACCGTGCGCAGGCCGGTGCCGGCCAGCGCCTGCGCCAGGCACAACCCGGCCGGGCCGGCGCCGACGATGGTTACATCGGTACGAATGGTTTCCACTGCGCGCTCCTCGTGTTCCGGTCGAGGGCGCACTGTGCCGGCCGCGCGGCGGCATCGGCCTTGACCCGTATCAAGCGGGCGCGAGGCTCACTTGCCGATGCAGAAGCTGGAAAAGATGTGGCCCAGCAGATCATCGGCGTGGACGCGGCCGGTGATCTCGCCGAGTGCGTCGTGCGCCAGCCGCAGCGATTCGGCGGCCAGGTCCAGCGCTTCGCGGTCGAGTTGCCCGCGCGCCTGGCCCAGATACTCGCGCGCCTGCGTGAGCGCATCGACATGGCGCGCTCGCGCGGTGAAGGCGCCCTCGCCCGCCGCGTCGGCGTTGCCCTGCGCAAGCTGGCGCAGCCGTGCGTGCAGCGTCTCGATGCCCAGTCCCGTGCGTGCCGACACGTGCAGCGCGTCGTCTTCCGCAACGCTGCCCGGCGAATCGAGCAGGTCCGCCTTGTTGTGGATCCACAGGCGCAGCGGCACGTCGGCGATGGCGTCCGCCACCGCCGCACGGCCGCCGACGGGATCGCGTGCATCCAGCACCACCAGCGCAAGGTCCGCGCGGGTGAGTTCGCCACGCGCGCGGCGCATGCCTTCGCGCTCGATCGCGTCGCCGCCCTCGCGCAGGCCGGCGGTGTCGACCAGCGTGAGTTCGACGCCGTCGATGCGGATGTGTTCGTGCAGCAGGTCGCGCGTGGTGCCGGCGATGTCGGTGACGATGGCGCGCTCGCTGCCGGCCAGCACGTTGAGCAGCGAACTCTTGCCGGCATTGGGCGGACCGACGATCACCGCATGCAACCCATCGCGCAGCCGCCGGCCGCGCTCGGCTGCCTGCAGCAGTTCGTCGAGGGCACGCGCCGTGTCGGCCAGACGTACCCGCAGCTGCGCGCCGCCGAGTGTCTCGATGGGCTCGTCGGCGAAGTCGATGGTCGCTTCCACGTGCACGCGGATCGCGAGCAGCTCGTCGCCCAGTGCGTCCACGCGACGCGAGAACTCGCCGTCCAGCGCCCGGCGCGCGGCGCGTGCGGCGCGCACGTCGGCCGCGGCGATCAGGTCGGCGACGGCTTCGGCCTGGGCCAGGTCGAGCCGGCCTTCGAGGAAGGCGCGCTCGCTGAACTCGCCCGGTCGCGCCCGGCGCGCGCCGAGCGCGACGCAGCGGTTCACCAGTTCGTGCAGCACGGCCGGGCTGCCGTGTGCCTGCAGTTCGACGACGTCCTCTCCGGTGTAGCTGGCGGGCGCGGCGAAGTACAGCGCGATGCCGTCATCGATGACCTCCTCCTGCGCATCGCGGAAGCGCACGTAATGCGCCTGTCGGGGAAGCAGCTGGCGGCCGCACACGATACCGGCGATCTCCTTCGCACGCGGTCCCGACAAGCGCACGATGCCGACGCCACCGGCACCGGGTGCGGTGGCGATCGCAGCGATGGTGTCGCGGACAGCGTTCATTGCAGCGTCTCGAGTCGTGCGCGGACGGACGCGGCCTGTGCGTCGCCCGGCTGCAGTTCCAGATAGGTGCGGTACGCCTTGGCCGCCTTGGACGAATCGCCAAGTTGGCGATAGGCATCGCCGAGGTTGAGATAGGCCACCGCGCGTGAAGGATCGATCTTCAGCGCGTTTTCCATCCACACCGCGGCCTGCGCGTAGCGCGCCTGACGGTAGTAGACGAAGCCGAGGTTGTTCGCCGCCAGCGCGAAGTCGGGCCGCAGCTTGAGCGCTTCGGTGAACTGCGCCTCCGCTTCGGCGTAGCGCTTCTCGCGATATAGCTGCAGGCCCCGGTCGTTGGCGCGCTGTGCCAGTTGCCGATCGGACGCGTGGCCGCTTGCGGCCGGCAACACCAGCTGCCGCTGCGCGCCCTGCAGGTCCGTCACGGTGACCGGGCTTCCATCCTGCGCGGACGCAGCCGCGTCCACCTTGCCGTTGAGCGCGATCGCATCGGCCGAGAGCTGCTCGGTGCCCGCGTTGAGGAACTCGTCCGCGTCCGGCACCTGGAAGACGAACTCCCCGCCCTGCGAGCCCGGCAGCGAGCCGAACGCCGGCGTCTGCGGCGAGATGCCCGACACCGCCGGCGCGACGTACGCGGCCAGTTCGGTGCCGGTGATCAGGCCGTCGCCATTGAGGTCGCCCTTGCCGGACAGCGCCTGCAGCAGCACCCAGGTGAATACCGAATGCCCGTTCGGCCCGCTGTCGGCGACTTCCTGGTCCGCGCCGCCGGCGGTGAGCATCTGCCGCGCGACGCGCCGGGCGTTCTCGCGCAGGTACGCGGCCGTGCCGCCGCCGCGCGTGAGGCCCAGGCCGCTGTAGCAGGCATCCATCACGAACATCACGTGCTTGGCCGGCAGGCTCTCGGCGATGTTCTGGATGTCGGTCATCGCGATGCCGTCGCTGGCGAACTGCGCGGGATCGGAATCCACCGGAATGATGTAACCCAGCTCGCGGCCCGTTGCGAGGCGGCGCGTGGCGCCGTGTCCGGCGAAGAACACGAAGACGCGGTCGTTGGTGCCCAGTTCGCCATGGCCGAGGCGATCGTGGAAGGCCGCGAGGATGTTGCCGCGCGTGGCGTCCTGGTTCTTCAGCACGATCACCTGCGACGACGGGAACGCGAACTGGCGCGTCAGCGTGTCGGCGATTGCCTGCGCATCGTTGGCGGCGTAGCGCAGGCGCGGCCAGTGCGCATAGTCGTCGATGCCGATGACGATGGCCCACGAGCGCTCATAGCCGGTGGTGACCGCGACGGGCTTGCGATCAGACTGCCGAGTGCGCGCGACGCTGAATTCGCGGCCGTTCCATCCGGCGAACTGGTAACCCTCGGCGGTGAGGCGGTCGAGGATCTGCGGCAACGCCTTGACGGTGCGCTCGTGGATGTCGTGGAACAGCACGATGCCGCGCTGCTGCGCGTGCACTTGGTCGAGCACGCGCTGCACGATCGACTCCGGCACCGGGTCGGCCCAGTCCAGCGAGTCGATGTTCCACATGATCGACTTCAGTCCCGCCTCGCCCAGGATGCGCATACCTTCGGCGTTGCGCGCGCCATACGGAAAGCGGAACAGTGGCGCGCGCTTGGCGTCGATGTCGCGCAGCAGCGTGTCGGTGCCCAGGATCTGGTTACGCAGCGCGTCGCCGGTTTCGCGCGAGAGCTGCGCATGCGTGAGGCTGTGGTTGCCGACCGCGTAGCCCTGTTCGATCAGCTCGCGGCTCAGGCCCGCCATCGGGCCGAGTGTCGCGTGGCCCTGCGCATCCAGGTTTCCGAGGTTGCGCCCGACCTGGAAGAACGTGGCGGGTGCGTCATAACGCTTGAGGATGGCCACGATCTCCTCGGTGTAGGCGCGATGCGGACCGTCGTCGAAGCTCAACGCGATCGTACGGGGCGGCAGGTCGCGCCCGAACACTTCGCGGTCGCTGTCCTTCATCGACATCGGATAGGGCTCGATCACGCCGTGCTCGCGCAGCAACGCGTCGCGGTCGTAACGTTTGCGCAGGTGCGCGACGTAGTCCTCCCACTTCTCGCGTTTGAGTTCGATGGCGCGCGTCGTGTCGAAGCGGCCAAAGATGCGGCTGATCTCACGGCTGTAGTTACGTTCGATCTCGTCCAGCGCCTCCAGATCCTCGCCCACGCGCTGGTGCAGCTTGATGGCCGGCAACGAGGAGTCCTTGCCGACGCGCAGCTGCAGGTCGCGCAGGGTCTCGCGGAAAGCCAGGCGATCCGCGTCGTAAAGATCCGGCGCGGATTCGACATAGTCGAGCAGCGCGGCGAGCGCCGCGTAGCGCCCGGGTTCGGATCGGGCGAGCAACGCCGCGAACTGCGCATCGAGCCGCTCACGGCGTTCCAGGTTCTGGTGGAACAGGCTCTGGCCGATCGCGGTGGCGCTCTGTCGCGTGGCCGGCGACAGCGACTGCTCGTCGGCCAGTAGCACGATGATCCTGCGGTGCGTGTTGACCTGGGCGCGCAGTTCGGCGGCGATGGCGCGGGTGTCGATTGCGTCGGCGCGCGCGGACGCTGGCGCTGGTGCCGCGGCGGCGCCGGGCGAGCCGCCGTCGCGTCCGCCGCACGCAGTGGTCAGGCCCGCCAGGACCAGCGCAAGAACGAGGTGCTGCGGAGCGCGAACGGTTGGCATGAAGGCGAAGAAGTCGCATTGGGTTCGGGTGAACGGAAAAACCCGCCTTGCGGCGGGTTTTCCGGAGTGCGGTGTCGCGGGAGCGCGCATCACTTGGCCTGTGCGGGCTCGTCGCTGTACTTCTTGATCATCCACCACTGCTGCAGCAGGCCGAGCGCGCCGTTGGTGACCCAGTACAGCACCAGACCGGCCGGGAAGAAGGCGAACATCACGCCGAATACCAGCGGCATGAACTGCATCATCTTCGCCTGCATGGGGTCCATGCCGGTGGTCGGGTTCAACTTCTGGGTGAACCACATCACCGCGACGTTGATGATCGGCAGCACGAAGTACGGATCGCGCGAGGTCAGGTCGGTGATCCAGCCGATCCACGGCGCGTGGCGCAGCTCGACCGATTCCGACAGCATCCAGTACAGCGCCAGGAACACCGGCATCTGCAGCAGGATTGGCAGGCAGCCGCCGACCGGGTTGATCTTCTCCTTCTTGTACAGCTCCATCATCGCCATCTGGAACTTCTGGCGGTCGTCGCCGTAGCGCTCCTTGAGCTGCGCGATGCGCGGCTGGAACTTGCGCATCTTCGCCATCGACTTGTACTGCGCCGCCGACAGCGGATACATCGCGAGCTTGATCAGCAGCACCAGGCCGACGATGGCCCAACCCCAGTTGCCGACCAGGCGGTAGATCTTCTCAAGCACCCAGAACAGCCAGCTGGCCAGCGTCGCCATCAGGCTGTAGCTGCTGAAGTCGACCGCGCGATCCAGGCCCGGCACGTTCTGCGCCTCGATCGCCTTGACCAGCTTGGGGCCGACCCAAAGGCGTGCCTCGGTGGAGGCCGTCGCGCCGGGCGCCACGTTGACGCCGGGGCCGACTTCGCGGATCACGTAGTTCGTGCCACCCGGACCCTGCACGGTGGCCAGCGAGAAGGTGCCGGTGTCGTTGCTGCCGGGGATCCACGCCGCGAAGAAGTGGTGCTGCAGCATGCCGATCCAGCCGCCCGTCACCTGCTTGTCGAGCGTGCCGTCATCGACGAAGTCGTCGTACTTGCGCTTCTCGTACTTGTCGGTGCTGGAGTACCACGCGGCGCCCTGGAAGCTGTACTGCTCGGCGCTCATCGGGCCCTTCTTCACCAGTGCGCGCGGCACGCGGCTGAGCTGGCGGTAGACGCTGCCCTGCCACGGCTCGCTGCCGGCGTTGATCACCTCGTCGCGCACGTTCACGACGTAATTGCTGCGACCGAAGGTGAAGGTGCGGCGGATCGTCACGCCGTTCGGGCCCGTCCACACGAACGGAACCTCGACGGCCTTCGCGCCGTCGGCGAGGACGAACTCGCGCGTACCGCCCTCGGGCACGAAGCCCGACAGGTGCGTCGGCGTGGGGCCCTTGTTGCTGACCCAGCCGGTCTGCGCGACGAAGAAGTTGGCCGGGTCCTGCGCGAACAGGCGGACCGGCGGGCTGTTGTCGTCTGCAGTGCTCGGGTATCCGATCAGGTCCGCCTGGCGCACTTCACCGCCGTCGAGCACGACCTTCAGCACGTCGGTGGTAACGGTGACGGTCGGCGCGGTTGCCGCGGCGGCGCCCGGGTTTGTTCCGGCTGGCGCGGCGGGGGCGGCAACGGTCGGGGCGTTCGGCACAGCGCCCGGCACCGCCGGGTTGGTCGGGACGGCGCCCTGCGTCGCGGGGGTGGTCGTGGCGGCGGCCGCCGGCGGTGTCGCCTGCTCCTTGCCCCACTCCATCCACAGCAGGGTCGCCACCATCAGCCAGGCGAAGATCAGGAAGACACGGGTCTGGTTCATGGGCGACAGGCAGGCTCAGCCGCGCTCTTCGTGCGGCGTGGGAACGGAAGGGGAAGCGGCCGGCATTGTGCCGGGCGCGGATGGCAGGGGCAAACCGGCTGGCGCGGGCAGCGCACCGCATCGGGTGAGCAGACCGCGCAGGGCGGTGGCGAGTTCCTCACTGCTGGCGCGTGCGGCCGGCGGCCGCGCGACCACGACGTAGTCGCCCGCGGCGAGATCGCTGCGCAGGCGGCGGAATGTGTCACGAAGCACGCGCTTGATGCGGTTGCGGCCCACGGCGTGCGGATCGACCTTGCGCGACACGGCCAGTCCCAGTCGTGCGGGCTCCGCGCCGCTCTGCCAATGCAAAGCCAGCACGGGCAGCGCCACGCGCCGCCCGTGCTGGAAGATTCGGTCGAAATCGGACTTCGCGCGAACCCGCGCGCTGCGCGGGAAGCGGGCCGACGTCATCTACGACTACCGGCGCAGGCCGGTCGGCTGCCTAGGCGGCAGCGCTTAGGCGCAAAGACGCTTGCGGCCCTTGGCACGACGGCGGGCGAGGACCTTGCGGCCATCGGCGGTCGCCATGCGGGCACGGAAACCGTGGTCGCGCTTGCGCTTGAGGTTGCTGGGCTGGTAGGTGCGCTTGGTGGCCATGGTCCGGCTCTGCGTAAACGGCGAAAATGGACCGCTGATTCTAGCGGCCTTCGGTTATCCCGGTCAACCTGGTGTCCCAGGCGGCGCGCAAGTGTACGGCACTCAGGGACTGTGGCCGACGGACACGCGCTGGGCACAGTCCTTCAGACAGCCGGATCGAGGAGGCTACAGCCCCCTGAGTCAGGGGGCGATTCGCGCGAAGCGCGGATGGGGGTGTGGCGACACGCAGGTGGGGCCCGAAGTTCGCAAGGCGAACTTTGGGGCTTGCCCGCAAAGCGGGCGAGCCCTGTGGACTACCTGTTCACGAGCCTGTGGACAAGTCCTGTTCCGCGCCGGGTCGCGGTGATAGTCTGCCCCTACCCCCTGACCCGTTCGCCGCGATGCGCGCATCGCGCGGCGGGACGCTTTTCGCCATGGTCCGGCCGGCGCCACGCGCCCGGCGGCCACAGAGAACAAGATTTCCGATCGATGGATGCCTGGCCCCGCTGCCTCGAACGCCTTGAAGCCGAACTGCCGGCCGAGGATGTCCACACCTGGCTCAAGCCCCTGCAGGCGACGCAGCGCGACGACACGACGGTGCTGTACGCGCCCAATGCCTTCGTGGTCGAGCACGTGCGCGAGCGCTACCTGGCCCGGATCCGCGAGCTGCTGGCGCATTTCGCCGGCAGCGGCGAGGTCAGCCTCGAGATCGGTTCGCTGCCGCGTGCCGCCACACCGGCGCGGGAACCGGAGTTCACCGCCACGCCGATCCGCGTCTCGGCGCCGATGGCCGAGCCGTTCAACGGCCACCTGGACAACCACTACACCTTCGAGAACTTCGTCGAGGGCCGCAGCAACCAGCTCGGCCGCGCCGCCGCGTGGCAGGCCTCGCTCAAGCCCGGCGACCGGGCCCATAACCCGCTGCTGCTGTACGGCGGCACGGGGCTGGGCAAGACCCACCTGATGTTCGCGGCCGGCAACGCCATGCGCGCGGCCAATCCGAACATGCGCGTGCTGTACCTGCGCAGCGAGCAGTTCTTCAGCGCGATGATGAAGTCGCTGCAGGACAAGACCATGGACGCCTTCAAGCGGCAGTTCCAGCAGGTAGATGCGCTGCTGATCGACGACATCCAGTTCTTCGCCGGCAAGGACCGCACGCAGGAGGAGTTCTTCCACACCTTCAACGCGCTGTTCGACGGCAAGCAGCAGATCATCCTGACCTGCGACCGCTACCCGCGCGAAGTCGAAGGCCTGGAGCCGCGCCTGAAGTCGCGCCTGGCCTGGGGCCTGAGCGTGGCGATCGAGCCGCCGGACTTCGAGACGCGCGCGCAGATCGTCCTGTCCAAGGCGCGCGAGCGCGGCGCGCACATCCCCGAGGAAGTGGCCTTCCTGCTGGCCAAGAAGATGCGCAGCAACGTGCGCGACCTGGAAGGCGCGCTCAACACGCTCGCCGCGCGCGCCAACTTCACCGGCCGAGCGATCACGGTGGAGTTCGCCCAGGAAACCCTGCGCGACCTTCTGCGCGCGCAGCAGCAGGCCATCGGCATCCCCAACATCCAGAAGGTCGTGGCCGACTACTACGGCCTGCAGATCAAGGACCTGCTGTCCAAGCGCCGCACGCGCTCGCTGGCGCGTCCGCGCCAGATGGCGATGGCGCTGGCCAAGGAACTCACCGAGCACAGCCTGCCGGAGATCGGCGACGCCTTCGCCGGCCGCGACCACACCACCGTGCTGCACGCCTGCCGGCAGATCCGCACGTTGATGGAGACCGACGGCAAGCTGCGCGAGGACTGGGACAAGCTGATCCGCAAGCTCAGCGAGTAAGCGCTGTCGCGCGTGCACGCACGACGAAGCAAACGCGACGGCGCCGATACATACTTATCCTCAGGAACAGCGGGGCAAGCCATGTATCGTGCGGGCACAAGTTGTGGACAATTCGGACGCCCCGCCGGCGCGGTAGAGTTGTCCACAGTTTGTCCGCCGGTTGCCCGGCCGGTTCTACCGAAGTTTCATAAGCAATAAAAATCTTCAGAATCAAAAGCTTGAGATGGTTTTCCCGGCTTTTGCGCCGCTCCATCACCACCATGCTTTTGATTTATTCCACATCCTAGTAAAGGCAAGGGGACGGGGTCCGCATGCGTTTTTCCCTCCAACGCGAAGTCTTTCTCAAGCCGCTCGCCCAGGTCGTCAATGTCGTCGAGCGCCGCCAGACGCTACCGGTGCTGGCCAACCTGCTGGTCCAGGTGAAGGACGGACAGCTCTCGCTGACCGGTACCGACCTGGAAGTGGAGATGGTCTCGCGCGTGTTCGTCGATGACGCGCAAGACGGCGAAACCACGATCCCGGCGCGCAAGCTGTTCGAGATCGTTCGCGCCCTGCCCGATGGCAGCAAGGTGACCGTCTCGCAATCGGCCGAAAAGATCACGGTGCAGGCCGGGCGTTCCCGCTTCACCCTGGCGAGCCTGCCGGCCAACGACTTCCCGTCGATCGACGAGGTCGAGGCGACCGAGCGCGTGCGCGTGCCCGAGGCGTCGCTGAAGGAACTCATCGAGCGCACCGCGTTCGCGATGGCGCAGCAGGACGTGCGCTACTACCTCAACGGCCTGCTGTTCGACCTGCGCGAAGCCGGACTGCGCTGCGTGGCGACCGACGGTCACCGTCTGGCGCTGTGCGAGTCGCCGCTGGAGAACGGTGCCCAGACCAAGCGCCAGATCATCGTGCCGCGCAAGGGCGTGCAGGAGCTGCAGCGCCTGCTGGAAGGCGGCGAGCGCGAGCTGGAACTGGAGATGGGCCGCGGCCATCTGCGGGTGAAGCGCGACGATGTCACCTTTACCAGCAAGCTGATCGACGGTCGCTTCCCGGACTACGAGGCGGTGATTCCGATTGGTGCCGACCGCGAGGTGCGGATCGATCGCGAGGTCCTGCGCGCATCGCTGCAGCGCGCCGCCATCCTCTCCAACGAGAAGTACCGCGGCGTGCGCCTGGAGGTGTCGCCCGGCCAGGTGAAGATCAGCGCGCACAATCCGGAGCAGGAAGAGGCGCAGGAAGAAGTCGAGGCGGATACCAAGGTCGACGACCTGGCCGTGGGCTTCAACGTGAACTACCTGCTCGATGCGCTGAGCTCGCTGAAGGACGAGCACGTGATCATTGCCCTGCGCGACGCCAATTCTTCGGCCCTGGTCCGCGAAGCTGGCAACGAGCGCTGCCGCCACGTGGTGATGCCGCTGCGGCTCTGATCCGCCACGTTCCACGTGGAACACGACGCCCGGCTCCGGCCGGGCGTTTTCGTTTGGGCGCTCCGCTAAACTGACCGCAATGCACGTTACCCGCCTAGAGCTGCGCCATCTGCGCCGCTTCGAAGAACTGCGCCTCGACCCTGCTCCCGGCCTGAACCTGATCACAGGGGACAACGGCGCGGGCAAGACGTCCGTGCTCGAAGCCCTGCACCTGATGGCGTACGGGCGCAGTTTCCGTGGGCGGGTGCGCGATGGCCTGGTTCGATCCGGCGATCCGGCCTTGGAAGTGTTCGTCGAGTGGCACGAGAACCCGACAGGGCGCGGCGAGGGGGCCCGGACGCGACGGGCGGGTCTGCGGCACAGCGGGCAGGACTGGACCGGCCGCCTGGACGGTGAATCCGTCGCCCAGCTGGGAGATTTGTGCGCCGCGCTTGCGGTTGTGACCTTCGAGCCGGGTAGCCATGCGCTGATCATGGGTGGTGGCGAATCCAGGCGGCGGTTTCTGGATTGGGGTTTGTTCCACGTGGAACAGGGCTTCATGCCGGTCTGGCGTCGATACGCCCGGGCCCTGAAGCAACGCAATGCCCTGCTCAAAGGGCGAGCCCCCGAATCGCAGCTCGACGCCTGGGACCGGGAGCTGGCGGAGGCCGGCGAGCCGTTGGCCCGCTATCGCGAGCGATACCTGGACGAGCTGCAACCCCGATTCGCCGGGCTTCTCGACGAACTCGCACCGGCCCTGGGACCCAGCCGGCTCGAATACATGCCCGGCTGGCGACGGGAGGAGCTCCCTCTGGCGGACGCGCTGCTTCTTGCGCGCAGCCGTGATCTTCTCGCCGGCTACACCTCGGTCGGACCGCACCGGGCCGACTGGCGCATCGAGTTCGGCGCCTTGCCGGGTCGGGAGGCGCTCTCCCGGGGCCAAGCCAAGCTCACCGCACTGGCTGCCCTCCTTTCGCAGGCCGAGCACCACGACGCCGTGCACGGGGAATGGCCCGTGGTGGCTCTGGATGACTTGGCGTCCGAGCTTGATCGCAATCATCAGGGGCGCGTATTGGCGCGTCTGAGCGCCAGTCGCGCCCAGACATTCATCACCGGTACGGAGCGTCCGCCGGGCATGGTCCCCGGGCTGCCGACGACCACGTTCCACGTGGAACAAGGACGCTTGATCGGCCTCTAGCAGCCCGCGCGGCAGGCCACAGGCCCGGAGTCAACTGGCGTCGTGGAATGGGCTGCTATACTCCCAAACCATATAGCTAATGTGTCTCGGCGCCTCACCGCAGTGCGTCGACGGAGCCTGTTGCCGCATGACCCACATCGAGCACGATCCCTCGCAAGACCCTTCCACCGTTCCCACCCCCTCCCAGACCTACGACTCCAGCAAGATCACCGTGCTGCGGGGTCTGGAGGCCGTGCGCAAGCGTCCGGGCATGTACATCGGTGACGTGCACGACGGTACGGGCCTGCACCACATGGTGTTCGAGGTGGTCGACAACTCGGTCGACGAGGCCTTGGCCGGCCACGCCGACGACATCGTCGTGACCATCCACGAGGACGGCTCGGTCTCGGTGCTGGACAACGGTCGCGGTATGCCGGTCGACATCCACAAGGAAGAAGGCGTGTCGGCGGCCGAGGTGATCCTCACCGTGCTGCATGCCGGCGGCAAGTTCGACGACAACAGCTACAAGGTGTCCGGCGGCCTGCACGGCGTGGGCGTATCGGTGGTCAACGCCCTGTCCGAGCACCTGTGGCTGGACGTGTGGCGCGACGGCCACCACCACCACCAGGAATACGCGCTGGGCGAGCCGGTGTTTCCGCTCAAGCAGCTGGAAGCGTCCGACAAGCGCGGCACGCGCCTGCGCTTCAAGCCGTCGGCGGCCATCTTCACCGACGTCGAATTCCATTACGACATCCTGGCGCGCCGGCTGCGCGAGCTGTCGTTCCTCAACTCCGGCGTCAAGATCACCCTCATCGACGAGCGCGGCGAAGGCAAGCGCGACGTCTTCCAGTACGCCGGTGGCATCGCTTCCTTCGTCGAGCACCTGGCGCAGCTGAAGAACCCGTTGCACCCCAACGTGATCGCCGTCTCCGGCGAGCAGAACGGCATCACCGTGGACGTGGCCCTACAGTGGACCGACGCCTACCAGGAAACGATGTTCTGCTTCACCAACAACATCCCGCAGAAGGATGGCGGCACGCACCTGGCCGGTTTCCGCGCCGCGCTGACGCGCACGCTTTCCAATTACATCGAACAGAACGGCATCGCCAAGCAGGCCAAGATCAGCCTGTCGGGCGACGACATGCGCGAAGGCATGATCGCGGTGCTGTCGGTGAAGGTGCCGGATCCGAGCTTCTCTTCGCAGACCAAGGAAAAACTGGTCAGTTCGGACGTGAAGCCGGTCGTTGAAAGCACGTTTGGCGCGCGTTTGGAGGAGTTCCTGCAGGAACATCCCCAGGAAGCCCGCGCCATCTGCGAAAAGGTGGTCGACGCGGCCCGTGCGCGCGAAGCCGCGCGCAAGGCGCGCGACCTGACCCGCCGCAAGGGCGCGCTCGACATCGCCGGCCTGCCCGGCAAGCTGGCCGACTGCCAGGAGAAGGACCCCGCGCTGTCCGAGCTCTTCATCGTCGAGGGTGACTCCGCAGGCGGCTCGGCCAAGCAGGGCCGCAACCGCAAGACGCAGGCGATCCTTCCGCTCAAGGGCAAGATCCTCAACGTCGAGCGCGCGCGCTTCGACCGCATGCTCGGCAGTGCGGAAGTCGGCACGCTGATCACCGCGCTCGGCACGGGCATCGGCAAGGACGAGTACAACCCGGACAAGCTGCGCTACCACCGCATCATCCTGATGACCGACGCGGACGTGGACGGCAGCCATATCCGCACGCTGCTGCTGACGTTCTTCTACCGGCAGATGCCGGAGCTGATCGAACGCGGCCATGTCTATATCGGTCTGCCGCCGCTGTACAAGATCAAGCAGGGCAAGAACGAGCTGTACCTGAAGGACGACGCGGCGCTGGACGCCTATCTGGCGAGCAACGCGGTTGAAGGTGCGTCGCTGGTTCCGGCCGCGAACGAACCGGCGATCGATGGCGCAGCGCTCGAGAAGCTGCTGCTAGCCTATGCCGGCGCGCGCGAGGCGATCGGACGCAACGCACACCGCTACGACCCGAGCGTGATCGAAGCGCTGATCGATTCGATCCCGCTCGACGCCGCCGCGCTCGCCGACCACGCCGCGCTGCGCAGCGAGTTCGATGCGCTCGAAGCCCGCCTCAATCGCGGCGGCCTGGGCAAGCCGCGCTACAAGCTGGAACTGCATGAAGGCAGCGGCCAGCCGGCGCTGCTGGTCAAGCGCATGCACATGGGCGAGGAACTCACCCAGGTGCTGCCGCTGTCGATCTTCGAAGCCGGCGAGTTGCGTGCGGTGCGCGAGGCGGCGGCGCAACTGCACGGCCTGATCCGCGAAGGCGCGCAGATCGTGCGCGGCAATCGCGCGCAGCCGATCGACAGTTTCGCGCAGGCGCAATCATGGCTGATGGACGAAGCCAAGAAGGGTCGCCAGATCCAGCGCTTCAAGGGCCTGGGCGAAATGAACCCCGAGCAGCTGTGGGAAACCACGGTCAATCCGGAAACCCGCCGCCTGCTGCAGGTGCGGATCGAGGACGCGGTCGCCGCGGACCAGATCTTCAGCACGCTGATG
The DNA here is from genome assembly GCF_035655815.1 of Lysobacter sp. Classification (NCBI taxonomy): domain Bacteria; kingdom Pseudomonadati; phylum Pseudomonadota; class Gammaproteobacteria; order Lysobacterales; family Lysobacteraceae; genus Lysobacter; species Lysobacter sp. The sequence goes on along the minus strand of NZ_DASRTS010000037.1, from coordinate 2,783 downwards.
GGCGACGTGGTGGAGCCGCGCCGCGAGTTCATCGAGGACAACGCGCTGAAGGTCGCCAACCTCGACGTCTGACCCGGCTTGTCCCGCGAGCCTGCCCGTGCGGGCTCGCGGCATGTCCGTGTGCGGGCCGGCCCATTGACGGCCCGTTAATCCAGCCGACGCTACAACCCCAGCAGCCCCCCGGGAGCCCTGCCGATGAAGCCCATCCTGCTCGGTCTTGCGATCGCCGTGGCCGTGGCCGCCTGCGCCACCACCACCTCGCCGACCGGCCGCAAGCAGTACGTCGGTGCCGTGCCCCAGGCACAACTCGACCAGCTCGGCGCGCAGGCCTTTGCCGAAGCCAAGGCCAAGCAGAAGCTCAGCACCGATGCGCGTAAGAATGCCTACGTGCGCTGCGTGGTGGACGCGATCACCCGCGAACTCCCCGCCGGCTGGCAGACCCAGTGGGACGTGGCCCTGTTCGCCGACGACTCCCCGAACGCCTTCGCCCTGCCCGGCGGCAAGGTCGGCGTAAACACCGGCATCTTCACCGTGGCCAAGAACCAGGACCAGCTCGCGGCGGTGATCGGCCACGAGATCGGTCACGTCGTCTCGCGCCATCACGACGAGCGGATCACGCGCCAGCAGGGCACCTCGACCCTGCTCGGTATCGGCAGCGCCATCCTTGGTTCGGCCTACGGCTCCGGCGCCGCCAACGCGGCCAGCCAGCTCGGCGGCACCGCCGCCCAGACCTTCTACCTGCTGCCCAATTCGCGCACCCAGGAAAGCGAGGCCGACGTGGTCGGCCAGCAACTGGCGGCCAAGGCCGGGTTCGATCCGCGCCAGGCGGTGAACCTGTGGCAGAACATGATCGCCGCGGGCGGCAGCCGCCCGCCGCAGTGGCTCTCCACCCACCCGGACCCGCAGTCGCGCATCAGCGAACTCAATGCCCGCGCCGCCAGCCTGATGCCCACTTTCGAGCAGGCACGCGCTTCCGGCCATACGCCCAAGTGCGGCTGAACCACCAAACCAGACACACAAACCCCGTATCCCTGGCGCGCGCGTTTCTGATAGCGTGACGCCCCCCTGGCCTGGTGCCACCCCGTCCCGCCCGCTCCCGTGCGGCAGCAGATTTGAGGTGCTCGATGAACAAGTTCTCCTTCCGCAACCGCAGCGTCCTCGCGGCGGCGATCGGTGCGGTCCTGGTGTTCGGTACGGTCAGCCAGGTCGAGGCGCAGACGGCCCAGGATCGCGCCGAACAGCGCCGCGCCCGCAATGCCGACAAGCAGCAGGGCGCGTCGAAGGGCAAGGCGGCCGTCGATTATCCGGAAGCCACGCGCAAGGCCGAGGCGAAGGCATCGTCCAAGGCCTCGCCGAAGCTGCAGAAGATGGTCGACCTGTACGACGACGACAAGGCGCAGGAAGCCATCGCCGCGGCCAACGAGATCATCGCCAACCCGGCGTTCAACGCATACGACCACGCCTTCGCCGCGCAGATCGCCGCGCAGGCCTCGTACGACAACGACGATGCGGCGGCTGCCAAGAAATACCTGCAGCAGGCCATCGATTTCGACGGCCTGGACAACAACTCGCATTTCGGCGCGATGTACATGCTGGCCCAGCTGCAGCTGCAGGACGACCAGTACGCCGAATCGCTGAAGACGCTCGACCGCTTCTTCGCCGAGACCAAGAGCACCAAGCCGGAACAGCTGGTGGTCAAGGGCAACGCGTTGTACCGCCTGGAGCGCTACCCGGAAGCCGCCACGGTGCTGAAGCAGGCCATCGACGCCAGCCCGGATCCGAAGCCGGAATGGCAGCAGCTACTGATGGCGACCTACGCCGAATCGGGCAACGCCGCCGAGGCCACCCGGATGGCCGAAGCCGTCGCCGCCAAGAACCCCAACGACAAGCGCGCCCAGATGAACCTGGCCGCCGTCTACCAGCAGGCCGACATGCTCGACAAGTCGGCCGCCGTGCTCGAGAAGCTGCGCGCCGCCGGCCAGCTCACCGATGACCGCGAATACCGCCAGCTCTACGCGACCTACCTGAACATGGACGGCCGCGAGAAGGACGCCATCGGCGTCATCAACGAGGGCCTGCAGAAGGGCATCCTCAAGCCGGACTACCAGGCCTACGTGGCCCTGGCCCAGGCCAATTACTTCGCCGACCAGTTCGGCCCGGCCATCGACGCCTACAAGAAGGCCGCGCCGCTCGCGCCGGACGGCGAGACCTACCTCAATCTCGCCCGCGTCCTGTGGCAGGAAGACCGCATCCCCGAGGCCAAGGAAGCCGCCAAGCAGGCTGTCGCGAAGGGCGTGAAAAAGCCCGAGGACGCCAAGAAGATTCTCGCCCTGCCGGGGAAGTAATCGGCAAAGCGAGTGCACCGATTTGCGCTTGGTTCCACGGGCGCAATTTGGTATATGCTAGGAGGTTCCCGCGACTCGAAGCAGCCGCGGGAACCGCAACCGACGGCCCGAGGCGCCCTGGCGTCCGGAAACACCTCCCGAGCTACGGCGCATGACGCAAGACCTCGAAATCCACGCTAGAAAAGACGACGACCGCGAAGGTCTGAACTGGGCGCGCATCGCCGGTATCACCATCGCGATCGCCTTCCACGTCGCCGCCCTGCTCCTGCTGCTCGCTCCGATGGCTCCGCCCGCACAGCAGCAGCAGGAAGAGGACGTCACGTTCGTCAACCTCATCAAGCCGCCGCCGCCGCCCCCGCCGCCGCCGCCGCCGCCGCCGGAGCCGCCGAAGGAGCTGAAGCCACCGCCGAAGCTCACGCCGCCGCAGCCGACGCCGCT